>CAURMS010000088.1:0-5823 GCA_963526085.1 uncultured Campylobacter sp.
CGGATTTTCGGGTTTAAATTTACCGCCGCATTCGTGGTTTTTAGCACGACTAGCGCGATCTTTTTTTCTATCAAAAGCGTAGCTAGAGCACCATCTATCTCGCGCAGCAGGCTCTCCTCGATAAAGACGACGTTTGGGCGAAATATCATATCCTCTATGTGGCGTTTTACGATACTCCACTCGTTGCTCGGCTTCACGTCGATGCCGATAAACTCGAGATCTTTTTTGACGATATTAAATGAATAGGGGTTTGGCTCGGCGACGAGGGCGCTAAAATTTTTTGGATTTTTTATCTTAAAGCTTTGCATGAGATCGAGCTTATCGTCTCAAAGACGCAGCGAAATCTCGGTGCTAATGTGTACGCCGTGATCAAACTCAAATCTGATAGTTGAGCCGTTTTGCTCGGCTAGCGCTATCGCCATTTCGTAGTATTTGCGGCTTTGAGTGTTCATATTTACGCGAGGCGTGCTTTTGCACGTAAAAAAGTCGTGATCACAGTGGACGCTAAGGGTAAATTTGATATTGTTTTTGTAGTAGTTCGAGAGTAAAAATTTGATCGTAACGGTCGAGTTTGAGACGTTTAAAAGGAAAATTTGAGCCATCGCATCTATGAGCTTTGCAAGGGCTGCAATATCTGCGTAAAACAGCCTAGGATAGGCGATGTCGTAGTCTAGCAGCACGTAGTTCGTGTTTTTTTGCGCGTCCTCGTTGAGCGAGGAGGCTAAAAACAGCAAACCGCCCGCAATATCGACTTTTGGCAGCGTGTTTGCCTCGCTAGATTTGCTGGTCTCGCTCGTACCTTTTTTTTGCGTAGTTTCTTTTTTTATCACGCCGTTTGACTTTTTAAGTTTATCCATAAAATAGCAACCGCCTAAAACCGCTATATAAAACGCGGCGAAAATCAGGAAAATATACGCGAAACTCACGGCTATACAACTAGCATCGCGTCGCCGTAGGAGTAAAATTTGTACTTTTGCTCCACGGCGGTTTTATAAATCCGCATAGTCTGCTCAAGTCCGACGAAACTCGTAACGAGCATGATTAGCGTTGATTTTGGCAGGTGAAAATTCGTCAGCAGGTAGTTTTGACGGATGGGTTTGTTGTTTAAATTTAAAAACAGTCTGCACTCGCCGCTAGATCTGCCGCTTCTTGCAAACTCCTCCACGCAGCGCGTCACCGTCGTGCCCACGCCTAGGATTGGTCTATTTGAGCGGATCAAATTTTGCGTATCTTGCGGGATATCGTAAAACTCCGCGTGCATCTTGTGCCGCGTGATATCCTCGCTCTCCACGCCCTTAAACGTCCCGGCGCCAACGTGCAGCGTGAGGTAGGCTACCTCGCGGTCCTTTGCTAGGCGCGTGATCATCTCGTCGCTAAAGTGCAGGCTCGCCGTCGGAGCCGCCACCGCGCCCTCGTTTTTAGCAAACACGCTTTGATACCAGCTCTCGTCGTCTTTGGTGTCGCTTCGCTTGATATATGGCGGCAAAGGCACGTGGCCGATGTGAGATAGGATTTTATAAAGCGCGGCCGTGTCCAAAAGCTCGCCGTTTTGGCTAAATTTGACAGTGCGCGAGCCGTCGTCAAAGAGTTCGCAGACCTCGGCGGTCAAATTTTCGCCGAAATTTAAAACGCTGCCCGCGCGAACCTTGCCTTTTATATAGACGCTAAATTTGCCGTCCGCTAGCGGAGAGTTTAGTAAAAGCTCCGTCTCGCCGCCGCTTTGTTTTTTGCCGAAAATTCGAGCTTTTACCACCTTGGTGTCGTTAAAAATAATATCGCAAGGCGGTAAAATTTCAGGCAAGTCGCCGAATTTTAGATGAGAGATTTTTTCGCTCGCTCGCTCATATACTAGCAACCTGGCGTCCTCTTTTGGAAAGGTCGGAAAATTTGCGATTAGCTCCGGCGGTAGCTCGTAGTCGTAGGCGTCAAGCGAGTTTGGATTTAAAATTTGACTCATTTGGCTAGCCTACTTGATTTCATAGTTATTCGTCCTCTTTTTCTTCGTCGGTTTCCTGCTCGGGCTCTTCGTTTTTGGCAGGATTTACGCGGGCAGCTATAAAGATAGAAAGCCCGTAAAGGCCAATGAGAGGCACAGCCATCAAAAACTGGCTGAGGATATCAGGAGGCGTCATAATCGCGGCAAATATAAAAATCACGACGATAGCGTAGCGGAATGAGTTTTTTAGCATCTTATCGTCGACTAGGCCGAGTTTGGCGAGGAAAAAGGTGATAACGGGAAGCTCAAACGCGATGCCAAATGCAATGACTAATTTCGTAAAAAAGCCGACGTAGCCGCCGATATTTAGCATCGCAGAAAACAGCTGTTGGCCGAAATTTATCAGGAAAGCAAATCCGATAGGAACGACGACGTAGTAGCAAAATGCCGCGCCTACTAGAAACATAAATGTTGCCGAAATAACGAACGGTATGACGTATTTTTTCTCGTTTTCGTAGAGTCCAGGCGCTACAAAGAGCCAAAACTGCCAAAAAATGATGGGCAACGAGAGCAAAAATCCCGTAAAAAACGCCACCTTCATCGCTACGAAAAATGGCTCTTGCACTTCGAGAAAGACCATTTTTTGATTATCGGGCAGGGTGTTTTGCAGCGGTGTGATGATAAAGTCTAAAATTTGATTCCAAAAGCTAAAGCACACTACAAACATCACGATCACGGTCATGACGCTGATGAAAAGCCTTTTTCTAAGTTCTACTAAATGCGGTTTTAGCTCTTCAAACATTACGCCTCTTTTTTCTCGTTATCGCCTAAAACGGCGTTTTTGACGGCTTCGCCCGGATTTTTGACCGCTTCGACGCTCTTTTTTACGTCGTTTAGGCCGTCCGTGATGCCGCTAGCGACGTCGTTTACGCCTTTTTTGAGCTCGTCAAGCTCCTCAAACGTGAGCTTTTTTCGCACCGTTTCGGTGGTTTTTGCGATGCTCTCTTTGTATTTTTTTGCGTCCTCTTTGAGTTCTTGGATTCTTATCTCTTGATCGAAGCTGCTTTTTGCGTCATTGACCGTTTTTTTAACGGTTTTAAAAAATTTTGCTATCTCGACCATTGCGCTAGGAAGCTTATCGGGCCCCAAAAATAGCACCGCGATGACGGCTATGACGATGATCTCGGGTAAGCTCATGCCAAACATTTTTTTATCCTAAATTTTATTTTAAAGCGCTCATTTTAGCGTTTTTTATCTCAAATTTGTATAAATCAACCCGCGATAAATAAAGAAATTTCATCCGCGGTGAGGAAATTTTCGGCGTAATATCGCCCGTCTTTAAATTTTAATTTCCCGCTCTTTTTTAGTAGCGACGCTCTTTGTTCTTGCTCTGCGTTTAGGCTGTTTTGCCAGATACCGACGATGCTTCTGGCTCCCAAAAATATCCGCTCCAAATTTAGCTCGTCCGCGCTTAAATTTTCGATTTTTTTAGCGTGCGGATTTTTTACGTAGGCGTTTAAATTTGAAGCGTTATAAAAACGATGATCCAGCCAAAATCCGACCGCGTAAGCGCCCAGGGCAAGGTAATTTTTGCCCTGCCAGTAGCCCAGGTTATGCCTGCAAATTTGACCGAAATTTGAGATTTCGTATTGTTTTAGGCCGATTTCTTCGATGCGGTCTATCATAAATTTAGCTAGCCTCGGACTATCTTTTGCGTAGTTTATCTTGCCTGCAAAGGGCGTATTTTCCTCAAGCGTTAGCGAATACGCCGAAACGTGCGAAATGCCTAGATTTCGGACATTTTGCGCCTCTTGCTCGAGGCGTTTTTTAGTGTCTAGCTTCGTGCCGTAGATGAGGTCGACATTTATATTTTCTAGCCCTGCCGTTTTGGCGTTTGCTACAGCCTCGTAGATCTGCCTCGCGTCGTGGATGCGCCCGAGAAATTTGAGCTTATCCTCAAAAAAGCTTTGAGCACCGAAACTTACGCGATTTATGCCGTATAATTTCATCTGCGATAGCCACGCTAGGCTTGCCGAGTTTGGATTTGCCTCCGTCGTGATCTCGGCGTTTGCCGCGAGATAGGGCGCGGCCGCCTCAAATAACCGCTCGTAGTAGCCCTCGTCCACGGCGCTAGGCGTCCCTCCGCCGATAAAAACGGTTTCGATCTCGCCATTTTTCACGTCAAATTTTAAAATCTGCTCCCTAAAATCCGCAATCATCGCGTCAAAATACGCGCTCGTCAAATTTCGTTTGCCAACGACCGAACCAAAGGCGCAGTAGGGGCATTTGCTCTCGCAAAAAGGGATGTGGACGTAAAGAAGCATTTTGACCTTTGTTTTTGCCGTATTTTAGCAGATTTTGCGGAGTTATCGCGCGGCGTTTTGGCTTTTGCGCCGTTTGGCAGTCTGTTTGCGGTAAATTTAGGTCGATTTAGGCGTAAAACCGACTCCGGTAAGCTATTTGACGCTTTTAAATATTAAAATTTATCGCCGTTTTTACCGCCCGTTAAATTTAAAAAGTCGCGCCGATATGTTTAAATTTGATTTTAACTTAACTCCCGCAAAGCTCCGTACGAGCGTTAAATTTACGTATAAAATTTCTTTTGTTTTAAAATTTGCGTCGGCAAAACGCCGAATTTTTCTCTAAAAATCTTTGCAAAGTGCGGAGCGCTGGCGTATCCGACGATTTTTGCGGCTTCGCTTACGCAGACGTCTCCGCGCTCTAAAAGTTTTTTTGCCGCGTTTAGTCGCTCGCTTGCTAGCAGTCCGTAGATCGTATCGCCAAAGTAGCTTTTAAAGCCCGTTTTTAGCTTAAATTCATTCGTCGCGCACGCTCTGGCTAGTTCTTTTATGCTGGGCGGGTTTTGGACGTCGCTTAGTAAAATTTGCCTTGCTTTATTTAAAATTTTTACGTATTCGTCGCTAAAATCGCGCTTTTTTTCATCGGCTTCGGGCGTTTTAGGTGCGCCTAAGCTTTTGTAGATTAGCTCTAAAATTTTAGCTTCCATAAAGATTTCGCGCATCTTACCCTCAAGCTCGCTCGCGGTTAAAAGCTCCCGCAAAATCAGGCTTTGGGCTAAATTTATCTTAGCCGCTTGGATACAGATTTCGTTTTCTTCGCCTAGATTTTTAAATGTCGCTAGCTCGCTGGCCAGCTCGTTTTTTAGCACTATACATCGCCCGGCGTAGCTGCTACTTTGATACTCGCAAATGCCCTCAAATCCGCTATCCACGCGTCCCGTCCAAAACTCTCCGGCCTTTAGGCAAAAAGTTTTTTTACCCGCTTTAAGTCCGGTGTCCTTTCTTGCGTCGTTAAAGAGCAAAAAGCAGTAGCCAGCGCCTCTTTCAAGCCGTCTTTTTACGCTTTTGTTGCAGATTATTTCGCTCCTGCAGTAGCTTGCGCCGCTTGCGCCTTTAAAAAACTCGACCTTGCATTTTCTATCTTGCTCTTGCCATTCGCTTTGTCCGTAGCGCACCGAATTTTGCGCGACTTCTTGCTCGTTTGCTCGTAAAATATCTTTAAATTCGACCTTCATTTACTTTTATCCTTTTAGCGTTGATAAAAAATCCCTCTACCGTTTATCGGAGTATTGATAATAATTATCTGATTATAGTAAAATAGGGTTTAAATTTAAATAAGGAGTCTAAAGGTGAAAAGTATGCCTAAAATTTCTATGCTAGCTTGCCTAGCACTATCTTGCGCGCAGGCGGCCGACGAAGTGAAGCTAAACGAAGTTACCGTAACTAGCGCGACGGGTTTTGAGCAAAATATCAAAGACGCGCCCGCCTCCGTTTCGGTAATCTCGCAAAAAGAGATAGCCAGGCGCAACCACCAAGATATAGAAAGCGTCGTAAAAGACGCTCCTGGCGTATTCGGCGCGACGCTGG
>CAURMS010000089.1:0-5782 GCA_963526085.1 uncultured Campylobacter sp.
CAAATTGTAAAAGATGAAATAAAGCGGTATAACGAAAACGTCGCGGCAAAAACCGATGCCGATTTTAAAAAAGATTTAACCAAAGTCGCTCCGATAGAAAAAGCGCCGTTTTACGCGATACTCGGGGCTCCGGGCATCAGCTATACTCCGGGCGGCGTGAGGGTAAATTTAAACTTTGAAGTCCTTAATATAAACGATAACAAGCCTATTAAAAATTTATATGCCGTAGGCGAGGCGACGGGTGGCGTGCACGGATATACGAAGCTTACTAGCTGCTCGACGCCTGATTGTATCAGCTCGGCGATGATAGCGGCGGAGCATATCCTAAAAGGCTAAATTTAAAGCCCGGACGGCGAGCAAAGCTTAAATTTATCAAATTTAAACTATAATCGCCGTCTATTTTAATTGAAAGGTGGTGAGGACGTTGCCTGGTATTAAGGTACATCCTAACGAGTCTTTTGACGAAGCTTACAGAAAGTTCAAAAAGCAAACCGACAGGAACCTTGTCGTGACTGAAGTTCGCGCAAGACGCTTTTTTGAGCCTATGACCGAGATCCGCAAAAAACAAAAAATCGCGGCTCGCAAGAAAATGCTTAAACGTCTATATATGCTTAGACGCTACGAGTCAAAGCTCTAACCAAAAGGGTCGCTTCGGCGGCCTTTTCTTTTTAAGCTCCCGTTTAACTCGCATCAAAGCCAAAATTTGCCATAATCTACGCCAAATTTAACGATCAAAGGAAAAATATGTCCAAAGTGCCCGTGAGCGAGGCCGCGGAAATCTTAGGCGTAACCAAGGAAGCCGTCTACAACCGCATTCGTCGCGGAACGCTAAAGACCTTTGAAAAAGACGGCGTAAAATACGTGGTTTTGGACGGATATGAGCCTCAAACCGCGCCCAAATCAGCGCCCAAAACTTCAAAATCCGCTAAAAGCTCGGAGTCAAAAAAAGCCGCCAAGACAGGCGAATTTGACGTGAACGAATTTCTACTCTCGCAAATTGGCGACCTAAAAGAACAAAATCAAAATTTGCAAGCCGATAAAGATAGGCTTTTTCGCGAAAAAGAGCAAATTTTACTAAATAATAAAACCGAAATTGCTCAAATTTACCGCGAAAGAGACGAGAAGTTAAGAGGGTTTTTAAGCATGCTCGAGCGTCCGCTACTAGCGCGTCAAAACGGCGAATACGTAGCGCCCATCGACGTCGAATTCGTCGAAAGCAAGCTTGAAAACGAGGGCAAATGGACGAGCCTGGCCGAGTTTTTAAAATCGCAAAATTTAAGCGGCAAGAGCCTTAAAAAAACGCAAAATAAAATCATAAAAAACATCGGAAAATCAAAATTTATCAAATTTAAAAAAGGCGTGATAATGGTCAAAAGCAAGAAAATTTTAAAGGAGCTAGATAAAAAATGAGAGTTTTTAAGCATATCAAAAAAGTAGCCAGCTACGCTGCCGTGGGTGGCTTTGGCGCGGTGGTAGCGACCGGACTAGCCGGCTGCGGTAGCAGCGATAACGGCGGCGAAAGTAGCGCGCTAAACGAAGTGGCGCAAAAAACGGGAGCCTTCGTCATCATCGAGGAGACTGCGCCTGGCAAATATAAAGTCCTGGAGGAGTACCCAAGCAGCGAAACGCGCGTAGTGCTAAAGGACATCAACGGCACCGAGCGCGTGCTGAGCAAAGAGGAGATGGATAAGCTAATCGCCGAGGAAAACGCTAAAATCGACGCCGGAACGTCAAATTTGACGAGTCCAAACGCTCAAAACGCGCAACTTTCAAGCGGCGGTATGAGCCTTGGCGAGACGCTTCTAGCCTCGGCTGCGGGCGCGATCATCGGCAGCTGGATTGGCAACAAACTCTTTAACAACCCGGGCTATCAGTCGCAGCGTCAAAGCGCGTATAAAAACCCAAGCGCCTACTCAAGGAGCGTCGATAGCTTTAACAAAGCCAAAGCCACGAGTTCGGCTGGCAAATCAAGCGGCGGGAAGAGCGGATTTTTCGGCGGGTCTAGTAGCTCAAGCTCAAAATCAAGCTCGAGCTCAAGCTCAAGTTTCGGAGGCTAAGAATGATAAATTTAAAAAAAATCAGCCCGCTAAATAACGAATTTTTAAGCGAGATCGGCTTTACGTGGCACACCGATCCAGACGGCAGCGATTACGTAGCAGACGAGCTAGTCGAGGTGAGCGAGACGCAGGCCGAGGCCTACTACAACGCCGCAAACGAGCTATACGATATGTTCGTCGCAGCCGCTCAACACGTCATCGACAACAACCTCTACCACGAGGTCGGCATCCCGTTTAATCTCGTAGATCTCGTGCGTGAAAGCTGGGAAAACGACGTGCACTGGCACCTCTACGGCAGATTTGACCTGGCAGGCGGACTGGATGGCAAACCGATAAAACTGATCGAATTTAACGCCGATACCCCGACGGCCGTCTTTGAGACGGCAATCATCCAGTGGGCGGCGCTTAAGTTTAACCGCATGGACGAGAGCGCGCAGTTTAACGACCTTTATGACGCGCTAAAGCAAAACTTCAAGCGCCTCGTGACGCTAGATGAGGAGACGGAGAGCTTTAACGAGCACTACGAGGGCTGGAAAATTTTATTTAGCTCGGTGGCCGGTAGTAGCGAGGACGAGCAGACCGTGAAGCTGCTACAGTACATCGCCGAGGAGGCGGGCTTTCACACGGCGTTTGCCTACGTCGATGAAGTCGTGTTTAATGACGAGGAGGGCGTGTTTTTCGACGGCGAAAACTACGAGTACTGGTTTAAGCTCGTGCCGTGGGAGGACATCGCCGTAGAGGAGGGCGAGCTAGCCATCATCCTAAAAAATATCGTACAAAATCAAAAAGCCATCATCCTAAATCCCGCATACACGCTGCTTTTCCAGAGCAAAGGCATCTTGAAAATTTTATGGGATCTATATCCGAATCACCCGCTTTTGCTGCAAGCTAGCGACAAGCCGATTGCAGGCAAAAAATGCGTGAAAAAGCCAGTTTTTGGGCGAGAGGGCGCAAACGTGAGCGTGATAGAGGCCAATGGTAGCATTAGCTCGCAAAACGGCGGCGACTACGGCCAAAACCGCGCTATATATCAGGAATTTTACGAATTTAACAAAGACGCCGCCGGAAATAGCTACCAAGCTGGCGTATTTTTCGCCTACGAGGCGTGCGCGCTGGGATATCGCAGGGGCGGCGAAATTTTAGATAACTACTCCAAATTTGTGGGGCACTTTATCAAATAAGGACGCAAAATGAAAATAGTCTGCCTCGATGCCGCGACGCTTGGAAGCGACGTAAATTTGGACGTTTTTAAGCAGTTTGGCGAATTTGTTAGCTTTGAGACGACCGCCGCAAACGAGCGCGTAGAGCGACTAAATGGCGCGGACGTCGTCATCACAAACAAAGTCGTCATCGACAAAGAGACGATGGATGCGTCAAATTTAAAGCTAATCTGCATCAGTGCGACGGGTATGAACAACGTCGATCTCGCCTACGCCGCCACAAAAGGCATCGCGGTAAAAAACGTCGCGGGCTACTCCACCGCTAGCGTCGTGCAGCATACGTTTGCTTGCCTTTTTGCGCTGACTAATCGCATCAAATTTTATGATAATTACGCGCAAAGCGGCGAGTGGGCGAAGAGCGAAATTTTTACGAATCTAGACCGTAGTATCGGCGAGATTGCGGGCAAGAGCTTTGGCGTCATCGGCCTTGGCGAGATCGGCAGAGGCGTGGCGCGCATAGCAGCGGCATTTGGCGCGAGAGTGAGCTACTACTCAACTAGCGGCGCAAACGCAAACGCCGAGTTTAAAAGGCTAAATTTGGGCGAGCTTCTAAGCGGCTGCGACATCGTGAGTATCCACGCTCCGCTAAACGAAAAAACGCGAAATTTGATCGGTGAGCGGGAGTTAAATTTGATGAAAGAGGGCGCCATACTGATGAACTTCGGTCGAGGTGGCATCGTGGATGAGAATGCCGTAGCTCGCGCGATAGACGGGCGAAATTTGCGATTTGCCTCGGACGTGCTGGAGACCGAGCCCATGCGCGCGGATCATCCGCTACTAAATATCAAAAACAAGGAAAATTTGATACTCACTCCGCACGTAGCGTGGGCGAGTTTTGAAGCTAGAGAGCGGCTCGTAGCGATGATCGCGGAAAATATAAAAGAATTTTTGAAAGGATAAAAATGGCAACTGAGCATAGTTTTGATATAAGCGCGGCGGTCGATATGATGGAGGTCAAAAACGCGCTGGAGACGGCGAAAAAAGAGATCGCGGCGAGATATGATTTTAAGGGGCTTGCGGCCGAAGTGGAGCTAAACGAAAAGGAAAAAATCATCACGCTTCTTAGCTCTAGCGACAACAAAATCGACGCACTAAAAGACATCGTCATCTCAAAGCTCATCAAGCGAAACATCCCGCCCGTGGCCGTGACTGAAAGCAAACGCGAAAGTGCTAGCGGCGCAAATTTAAAAGCGACGCTAAAGCTAAACGACACCCTGGATAGCGAAAACACGAAAAAAATTACCAAAGCGATCAAAGATGCAAAGCTAAAAGTAACTGCGGCGATCCGCGGCGAAGAGGTGCGCGTAAGCGGCAAAAGTATAGATGATCTGCAGGAGTGTATTAGGCTTGTGAAGGGGCTAAATTTGGAGTTGCCGATTAGCTTTAAAAACTTAAAATAGCAAGCATTTTCGCTTCATTATGCGTCGTTGATTTAAATTTTCGCTCGGTCATTACCCACTCGGTAACTCCCGTCGCAAAAAATTAAATCGCCTCGCCTAATTTTGCGAAACAGTCGCTTAATTTTTGTATTCAAAATTTGGCGGATTTATGGATCAAATTTCGCCCTATTTTTTTGTATTCAAATTTGATTCATCTAAATTTAAAAAGTAAGGATAAAAAATGGGCTTTTTTAAGAAAATTTTTGGCAAGCAAATCGATCTTGGCGAGCAGATGCCGATCTATTTTGTAAGTAGCGACGAAGACTACATGCAGCGCGCATTCGAGCAGGCGCGTGAGAGTTTTAGGTATTTTTGGCGCGAGCTTTACTGGGAGCGCCACAGAGTCGTGCCCGGGCTTGATTTTGCGATGGTTAAAATTTGCTTCTTAGATGTCGTAAATGGCGAAGAAGTCGGTGAACACATGTGGATAGACGATGTGGAATTTGACGGCGAAAAGATATATGGCACACTTGTAAATGAGCCTGACGCAGTACAAAACGTGAAAGTAGGCGATCAAGTAAGTGCGAAGATAGATGAGATGAGCGACTGGCTCTTTGCCATTGGTGGACGCGCATACGGCGGATTTAGCGTGCAGGCGATGCGCTCACGTATGCAAAAGGGCGAGCTAAAAGAGCACGATAAAGCGTGGGGGCTTGATTTTGGCGATTTTAACGATATTTTAGTCGTTTACGAGCAAAAAGAACACCCGGAAAATTTGATTGAGCACCCGATGTGTAAAAACGTGCGCGAGAAATTTGAGCAATACGTTAAAGAGAATCCAGGTATCCTCACGGACGCCGATGAGCTCGGATTTACGCAGCTGCACCACGAGGCGCTCGCGGGCAATCTAGCGCTCGTAAACGTGCTGCTAGCAAACGGTGCGGACAAAAATGCGCGCACGAAAAGCGGTAAAACTGCGGCTGATTTAGCCGAGCTTTTAGGCTGGGAGCATATCGTTAAAGCGCTTGCTTAATCAACTTTTAGGCCAAATTTGACGCTTAGCTAAATTTGGCCTAAATTTAAGAATTCTTGAAATTTATCTTTACGTAGTTGTTTTAGGCTACGC
>CAURMS010000090.1:0-5725 GCA_963526085.1 uncultured Campylobacter sp.
ACAATATCGCAGGAATTTTAATCGCCAGCGCGGGCACGCTAGCGCTAATACCCGAGACCACGCTAACGCTCATCGCAAAGCCTAAATTTAGAAAAACGGCGATGGGAATTTTCCCTAGCGTAAACGCCGCGATGAACGCCGTTTATAAGACGATGGCAGCAGGCGTGACGCCCGTAGCCATGGAGTTTTTAGACGCGCTTTGCGTGCGTGCGGTCGAGACTAAATTTAACAAAGGCCTACCGCAAGATGCGGGCGCACTGCTCATCACCGACGTAGACGGCGACATTTCAGACGGTCTGGAGCAAGATCTTGCCACGATAGAGCGAGTGTTTAGAGAAAACGGCGCTAGCGAATTTAGACGCGCCAAAGACGAGAGCGATCGAAACGACATCTGGTTTGCCCGCCGCAACTGCTCGCAGGCGATAAATATCTACGGAAATTTAAAGCTAAACGAGGATATCACGGTGCCGCGCTCAAAGCTGCCCGAACTGCTTGAGCGCATCGGCGGCGTCGCAGAAAGATACGGCGTACAGGTGCCGTGTTTCGGCCACACGGGCGATGGCAACGTACACACAAACGTCATGGTCGTAGATAGAGCCGACCCGGCACAGGTTGAGAGCGGACACAAGGCGATCGAGGAAATTTTTAAGATCGCGGTGGAGCTTGGCGGCACGCTTAGCGGCGAGCACGGCATCGGCATCAGCAAGGCCGAGTTTATGCCGCTTGCCTTTACGCCTGCTGAAATGGAGCTTTTTAGAAGTATCAAAAAGGCGTTTGATCCGAACAATATCCTAAACCCGTTTAAGATGGGGTTGTAAAAAGCGTTGTCTCGTGAGCATTTTTCTTGCGCTAGGTGCTTTCTTTGAGAAATAAGTTTCGTTTTTGCTGCCGTGGCGACCTGATTAGTTGACCTCGGTCGCAAAAACTTCAACAACACTTCCACTTAAATTTTTAATTTTACTTTTTTAATTTATATAATAAAATTGCCTCGGAGCTCTAAAATTCGGATCTACTTCAAATGGATCTTTGGACGGCTCGTATTTGATTGCTCTTTTAATTTTTATAGCATATACCATTTCGTTATCATAATAGTCATAAAACTGGCTTTTACTTATACAAGACCCATCACTTGTAGCTTCCCATATACTATCCCTATCAGAGTGTAGAATTCCACCCACTTCAAGCTCTCCGACTATTTTGGCTGTATCCGGGCAATACACATATATTTTCTTAAATTCCTTTGAAAATTTATGCCTTCTATGAATTATATTTTTCTCACCCGACACTAACATCCCGGAGCTTGGCTCATGGATGGGTGTCATTATCGCTTTTGCCTTCACTGCGCCACCTCGACAAAACTATTTCCTCGCCCATTATCATACACATCATAGATTATCGTTTCTTGGCTGGTATCGGGATTATCATAGATACTCTTACTAAGCTCATCTTACGCCTTTGTAGATCGATTTCTATATCTTTAAAAATATCATTTTTCATATTTTGATCTTTTATAGATAAAAACATTCCATTGGTCTTAAAGAGTTTTTCCATTACGAGCACTACTCTAGCCATAATTTTAAATTCATTTTCATTTTTTGGATTTTCTACCGTGTATTTAGCCTTACAAGTGGAACGTTTGGTTTTATCATTAATATTCACGATTTCTCTTGAGTTGATTTTAATCAAAGACATAGAGTCATCTATGATTTTATCCAGTCTAGGATCAAATTTATTATACATTTTTTCGTAGGCTTCAAGCTTTATAGCCTCGATAGTAGCAACATCATTATCACAGTTATAGCTATCGTCGCCACATCCAACGACAAATAATCCAGCAGCCAAAACGGCACACATTCTTATTTTACTCATTTTTCTCCTTTTAATTAAATTTCTTTTTTATCTGTTTGTATTTCAGTGCTTTTAAATACGCAATTGGCACATTCTTTAAACACCTTAACTTTTGTCACCTCGTATATAGCCTTTAGCGTTCTTGTATTGCCGTTTTTGTATTTACTTTTTTTGATTCCTTGCATAATCTTTTGATCTAAAATTTCACTACCGGTCTCAACTGTTGAAAATAACTTTCCACAAGATTCACACCTTGAACCGAGGGCAAAAATGCAAAAAGCGACTATAAATCCAACAGCCGCTACTATCCATTTTATTGTTTCGCTCTCAACTCCAAAAACAGATGCTATAAAACTAAAACCAACCTCCGAGTAATTCAATCTAAGTCCCTTTTTGTGTTATTTTAAAAATTAAATTATACGATTTTACGACATTATTTTTAAATTTATTATAAATTTACGAATATATGTCGCAATTTGCTATTAAATTTATAAAAGCTAAACTTGCGCTATGAAATACAGCCAACAAGACAAAGCCAGAATTTTAAAGATAACCACTAGAACGCTACAAAGATGGAAAACCACCAAGCCCGAGCTCTACGCCATCATTGAAGCCGGTTTTAAAATGCGTGAACTAGTGGCTGACGAAGAACAAAGCCTCTCTGAGATAAAAAAGATGATAAAAGAAGCCTTACCGCAAAGCTAAATTTAAACCCTTATCGCCTCGAATTTGACGAAATTATCACGCCAAATTTAGCCGAATTTAACTTCGCTGCCGTAAATCCAAATTTTAAAATCGCCGACCACGTCAAATTTAATGCCATTATTGCCATCAAATTTAATCCTGCCGTATCAAAGACCGCCGTATCGCAAAACGCAAAATAAATAAAATTTACATAATCCGAAATTTAAAAATTTTAAAGTAAAATACCCCAAATTTAAGGATCCAAAATGAACCCGCAAAAATTTGAAAAGATAAAACAAACGCTTAAAATTTGGCTCACGGCGATGCTAAAGATCAAGGACAAGCAGCTGCTGC
This sequence comes from uncultured Campylobacter sp., assembly GCA_963526085.1. Taxonomy (GTDB): domain Bacteria; phylum Campylobacterota; class Campylobacteria; order Campylobacterales; family Campylobacteraceae; genus Campylobacter_A. The sequence continues at coordinate 2,887 of CAURMS010000090.1, forward strand.
ACTACGCATCAAGCCTAAGCTTTCACACGATGCTCTCCATCATCCCCGTGCTGCTCATCTCGCTTTCGCTCTTTACGCAAATGCCAAGCTTTAGCGTCTATTACGCCAAGATCAAGGAATTTATATTTGCCCAGCTGCTACCCTCAAACCAAGAGGCGATCTCAAACTACATCGAGACCTTTTTACAAAACAGCTCGAGCCTTGGCATCCTCGGACTTGGCGCTATTATCTTTACTTCGATCATGTTTTTTGCCGATTACGAATACGTCATCAACCGCATCATGCACACGAGCAGCCGCAAATTTTGGAACTCGCTAAGCGCGTATTGGACGCTCATTACGCTAGCTCCCTTAGGGCTTGGGCTTAGTTTTTATCTCTCAAATTTATTTCAAGATATACTAAACTCCAGTGACTACACGAAGTGGATAAATTTCATAAGTATCTTTCCGTACCTCATCATCTGGGCGATATTTTGCGTGACCTATCTCATCTCGATAAACCGCCAAATCGCCCTAAAAAACGCGCTTTTTAGCTCGTTCGTCGCATCGCTCATCTGGTATCTAGGCAAAAATATCTTCGTCTTTTACGCCGCAAATAACAAAACATACCTCAGCATCTACGGATCGTTTTCGGTGGTGCTGCTCTTTTTCGTGTGGATTTACGTGTCGTGGATCATCTTTCTTTACGGCGTGAAGCTGTGCGCGTATCTGGAAAAAGCGGGCGAGAGCGACAAAGAAGCTTAAAAAAGCGCGGCAAAGCAGAGTAAATTTAGCGGCACGATAACGACGGCTAAAATTTTGCTTTTGACGCTTGCTAGGCTAAGCGCATTATAGAGCAAAAACAACCAAAACGGCACGCTCAAATTTACCCCCTTTGCTCGCCACGAGAGAAATTCTAGCAAATATTCATCAAGCGCGCCGCCTGCGCCAAATACGTGCAAAAGCGCACTAATCGGATAAAACAAGCTAAAAAGCGGCGTGAGCGGCAAGACGGCTAGCTGCTGGGCGCTAACGAGCGGGAAAAAATAAACCACGGGCAAAATCATCGCCGAAAATACCCAAAAATTTAGCAAAATGGCGTTGCTTAAATTTGAAAATCGCCCGCCAAAGTACCGCAAATAGAGATAAATATAAAACACGCCCATGCAAGAAAAGTAAAATCCGACGCTAAAAAGCAGACTCGGCATCAGCGCTACGGCGGCGCAAATGACGACGAAAAGCAGCTCAAAGCTCACGATGCGCACGTTTCTAGCGAGTAAAAACAGAGCCAGCAAGCTCATCAAAAACGCCCGCAAAAATGACGGCACGAAGCCGATCAGCGCAAGATAGCAAAACAAAACCGCAAAAATCGCGGCCGAGAGGTCAAATTTGGCGTTTCGATACGGAAAATATCGCGCCTGAAAATAGCGGTAAATCGGACGCATGATAAAATATAAAAAGCCAAAAATCAGTCCCAAATGATAACCGGAAATCGCGATCAGATGCGCTACGCCGTAGAAATTTACGTCCGCTCTAAGCTCCTTACCGACGGGCGCAGCCAGAAATAGCGCGGTAAAAAGCTCGGTCATTTTTTCGCTTTCGTGCTGCTCGGCGATAAAAGCGTAAATTTTATCCCGCAACGGCTCGCTGCTAGTGGCGTAGCGAAGCTCTGTGATACCGTAGCTTGGCATAAAAAACGAGCCGCTTAGGTACTCTTTAAATTTGACGTTTTTGTTTTCTGCGCCGATTAAAATTTGCTCGTTCGCCTGCGCGTCAAAATCCGCCTGAGTCGTCGTATAAAAGCTAAAATCACGTGTTTTTAGCTTTAAAACTCGGTAAATTTTGCCTTTTTCATTCGTTTTTTCGTAGTTTTGTAAAATTTTAGCTTGTAAGATGACGCCGTTTTGAGCTTTAAATTCGCTAAATTTATAGTAGCTAAAGCCCAAATTTAGCGCAAAAACGAGCGCGCACGCAAGGCAAAATATATAAACCTCGCGCGCGCTTTCAAAGATAGATTTTCGCTGCGGCTTTTGCAAATTTTGGCTTTAGGCTTCGCATTTTAGGCGTTTGGGTTAAACTCCGCCACGTGCGCGGCGCCAAAGCTCTTATCGACAAAGCGCGTAAATTCCTTCTGAAATATCACTTCGACCGTACCGACCGGGCCGTTTCGGTTCTTACCCACGATGATTTCGGCGTCCTCCTCGATCTTGTTAGGGACAAATTTACGTACGTACTCCTTGCCCTCGGCGTGCGCCTTTTTCTCGGCTTCCTTTTCCTCCTGCTCGCGGTAAACCTCGTCGCGGTACACGAAAAGTATCATGTCAGCATCCTGCTCGATGGCGCCTGATTCGCGCAGATCGCTTAGCATCGGGCGTTTGTTGGCGCGGGACTCTAGGCTGCGGTTTAGCTGGCTAAGCGCGATGATAGGCATGTTTAGTTCGCGTGCTAACAGCTTTAGTCCGCGCGAGATTTCGGCGATCTGTAGGTGACGGTCGGAGAAATTTGACGTCGCCATCATGAGGCCGATGTAGTCGATGACGCACAGCGTTATCTCTGGGTGCGAGGACTTGAGTTTGCGCATTTGCGTGCGGATCTGGTGGATGTTTACGTAGCCGCTGTCATAGACGAAAAGCTTGCGGCTGGCCATATCGTCGCACGCATCACTTAGGCGCGACCACTCCTCGTCGTCCATTTTGGCCGTCATTATGTTTTGCAGCGGGATCGAGGTTTTGGCGCTTAGCATACGCAGCATAATCTGCTCGGCCGGCATCTCAAGCGAGAAAAACACGACTCCGCCGCCGCGCATTAGCACGTGGTTCATCAAATTTAAACAAATCGTCGTCTTGCCCATACCCGGGCGT
>CAURMS010000091.1:0-5720 GCA_963526085.1 uncultured Campylobacter sp.
ATCTTGGTGATCGTTTGAGCGTATAGATCCTCTATCATGCCTTCATATTTTGCCCTAGTTAGCGTATTTGCGAGGTGTTTTGGGCCGGTAGCGTCAGCTGTGATGAACGGTAAATTTATCGTCGTTTCTTGAGCCGAGCTTAGCTCTTTTTTAGCTGTTTCGGCAGCCTCTTTTAGGCGCTGCATAGCCATCACGTCGGTTTTTAGATCGATACCCGAGTCGCTTTTAAATTCGCTCGTTAGCCAGTCGATTAGGCGGTTATCGAAATCATCGCCGCCTAGGAATGCGTTACCGCCCGTAGCCAAAACCTCGACCACGCTATCGCCGGTTTCTAGCACCGTAACGTCAAACGTACCACCGCCCAGGTCGTAAACCATGATCTTTTCGGCCTCTTTTTTATCTAGACCGTAAGCAAGAGCCGCCGCAGTAGGCTCATTTATGATGCGAAGCACGTTTAGTCCGGCGATAGTTCCCGCCTCTTTAGTTGCTTTTCTTTGGCTGTCGTTAAAGTACGCAGGCACGGTGATAACGGCGTCTACGACGGTTTCGCCCAGGTAGCTTTCCGCGTCCTCTTTTAGTTTTATGAGCACTTTTGCGGAGATTTCTTGCGGAGTGTAAACCTTACCCGCGATCTCGATAGCGCACGCGCCGTTTCTATCTACTATGTGATACGGCAGGCGAGATTTGGCCTCCTGCGCATTTTTCTCGTTACTCATTAGGCCCATTATTCTTTTTATAGAGTAGATGGTTTTTTCAGGGTTTGTGACGGCTTGGCGTTTTGCGCTGTCGCCTACTAAAATTTCGCCCTTATCGGTAAACGCCACGACCGAAGGAGTCGTATTTTTACCCTCTTTGTTCGGGATTACTTTGCTCTCGCCACGCTCATACACGCTCACGCATGAATTTGTCGTTCCTAGGTCTATACCTATTACTTTTGCCATTGTTTTTCCTTTTTATTAAATTTTTCTTTCAAATTTTACTTCGCTATCGACACCATCGCAGGGCGCAAAACTCTGCCGTTGATGAGGTAACCTTTTTGTATCACTTGCACGATCTTGCCTTTTTCCACGTCTTGGCTTTCTACTTGTAGCATTGTGGAAATTTGGATCAAAGTCCTCGTTCGCTTCGATCGCGGTGATGCCGTTTTTCTCAAAGCATTTTTTAAACTGATCTATCGTTATATAAATTCCTTCTTTGATTTTAGCTGCGTATTCGTCGCCTTCGGTTTCAAAATTTACCGCCATCTCAAGCGCATCTATCACTGGAAGCAGATCTCGCGCAAATTTCTCGTTCGCGTACGTCGCGATGTCTGTTTTTTCCTTTTCAAAACGCTTTTTGATGTTTTCAAAGTCCGCGTTGGCTCTATAATACTTATCCGTTAGCTCTTCAAGCTGCTTTTGAAGCTCGACGTATTTCGCGTCAAGGCCCTCAAAGCTGATACTCTCGTCGAAATTTGACGGGATTTGCTGCTCAAGCTCTACGTTTTCATTCTCGTTCATGCCGCCTCCTTTAGGTTGTTTAAAAATCTTTCGTAATCATTATAAATGCTGCCCGCGCAAAGCATTTTGGCCTCTTTGCCGTCAATATTTATGCCAAGCTTCATGCCTAGATAGTTCTCGCTGAAAAAGACTAAATTCGAATCAAAAACCATCTCAAAGCTAGGGCTTAGCGCGTTTTTAAAGCTCTCGCCGAAAATTTCAAGCGCTACCTTTTCGTTTTCTAAAAAGCGAATTTTGGTGCGCTTTAGCTCGGCTATCTTATTTCTTAGCTCATTTAGTCCCACCTGCATACAGGTAAGCTCGAGTCTATCGAGGTCTATGCCGATGAGATTGCTCAAAAATTTCTCGACTTTATAGTTAAATTTGAGCGCGATCTCATCCTCGCTAAAGCTCAAAACCAAAAATCTATTGTTTAAATTTAATACTTCGTTTAGCGTTTGGGTTTTGCTTTCAAAAACCATCGCGTAAATTTCAAATTTATCGCTTAGCAACTTTAGTAGGCTTGGATTTGCGATATCTAGCGCCTCGCCAAAAGTTAACCTAGCTCGCCAATAATCTCTCATCGTCGCAGCCGTCGGTATCCTGCCGCCGCTAACATGAAACTGTGTGATCGCGCCCTCGTCGGAGAGCTTTTTAAAATAAACTCTGATCGTAGAGGCCGGGATCGACATCGCCATGCGTGAACCAAGCTCGCTAGAGCCGATCGGGGCGTTGTCGCTAAGATAAGCTTGAATGATAGAATCAAGTATCAGATCTCGCTTGCTCACCTTTATCATATTAGCACTCTCTCCTTTAAATTGCTAGGCGCATTATACAACATTGAGCGGATAATTGTCAAGGGCTATAGTTAAAAAAAATTGTTTAGATAACTTTAGTGTAGTTAGCTCAAGATTAGAAAGGTAAAAATTGGGTGTGGTGAGTGGCGCGCGGGAAAAATTGAATAGATTTAATGTAAGAGTAGGTTAAATTTGGTTTTATCGCTAGAAATTTTATGAATCTAAAATTTGATGTGTTAAATTTTGAAAAATAATAAGAAGTAAAATTTGAAAGAAAAGCCCCAAATTCGGGGCTTAGGATTATTTATCTCTGAGATTTAGCTCAGTGATAACTTTTGTGTAAGCTGCGTAATCTTTAGCTTTTAGATATTTCATCAAGCGTTTTCTGCGGCCGACTATTTTAAGTAGTCCGAGGCGAGACGAGTGATCTTTTTTGTAGATTTTTAGGTGCTCGGTTAGCTCCTCGACTCTTGCGGTTAGCAATGCGATCTGAACTTCCGGAGAGCCCGTATCTTTCTCTTTTCTAGCGAATTTCGCAACAATTTCTGCTTTTTTAGCCGAATCCAAAGCCATAATGACCTCCTGATTGGTGAGATTAAAAAAGGCGATTATATCATAAAAATCAAAAAATGCGGCGCCTGTTTTAAAAAATATTGATTTAATCAAATTTGCAGATAAAATTTAATAAAATATCCGCAAAAAATTTAAGGGGAATTTATGCTTTTGACAAAAGCGAGCGAATACGCGCTGCTTTCGCTGATTTACATAGCGCAAAAAGACGCTCCCTCGGACGTCGATACGATGTCGGGCGAGCTTGATATATCAAAAAGCTTTTTGGCTAAAATTTTGCAAAATTTGGCTAGAGAGGGTATTTTGGTTTCGTTTAAGGGCGCAAACGGCGGATTTATGCTCGCGCAAAAGCCCGAAGAAATCAGTATAAAAAGAATAATCGAAAGCGCAGAAAAGCGTAAAATGGCGGTATTTGAGTGCTCGATCTCGGCTGATAGCTGTGCCTCTAGCAAGGGCGGAATGTGTCAAATTTGGCCGATGTTTAGCGCGCTTCAGTCTAAAATCGACGATTTTTTAGATACAATTACGTTAGCAAATATAATCAAGAAGTAAATTTTGGCAAAACAAAAGCGCAATATCCTAACCCTGGTCGCACCGTTTTTAGAGCCTATCGTAAGGTTTAGGGGGCTCACGATCGTCGGCGTTATAATCGCCATCCTAGCGATCATCATAGTGCCGCTTCCTAGCGCGGTTTTGGACTTTTTTCTTGCGCTTTCCATCTCTATCTCGGTGCTCATCATCCTGATCGCCGTTTACGTGCCAAAGCCTACCGACCTTAGTACGTTTCCGACGCTCATTCTCATCATTACGCTTTTTAGACTCTCGCTAAACATAGCCACCACGCGTATGATTTTGAGCGAAGGACACAACGGTCCAGATGCCGTGAGCGAGATCATCTCAAGCTTTGGACAGTTCGTCGTAGGCGGCAACTACGTCATCGGCGTGATAGTTTTTACGATCCTAGTTCTTATAAATTTCATGGTCGTTACCAAAGGCTCGACGCGCGTGAGCGAGGTGCAGGCGAGATTTACGCTAGATGCGATGCCTGGTAAGCAAATGGCGATAGACGCCGACCTAAACGCCGGCCTAATCGATGAAAAGACCGCTAGAGAGCGCCGCGAAGCCATCATCGGCGAGGCGAATTTCTACGGTGCGATGGACGGTTCGTCTAAATTTATCAAAGGCGACGCAGTAGCTGGTATCATCATCACGATCATAAACATCGTTGGCGGCTTTCTCATCGGCTCGTTTCAGTACGGCCTAGACATGGCTACTTCGGCGCAAAACTACACGATCCTAACGATCGGCGACGGTCTAGTGAGCCAGATCCCGGGCCTCATCACCTCGACGGCTACGGCGATTATCATCACGCGAGCTAGCAAGGACGATGAAAATTTCGCCGAGGGCTCGCTAACGCAGCTACTAGGCGAATACAAAACGCTTCTAATAGTCGGCTTTATACTATTTATCTTTGCTCTAGTTCCTGGGCTTCCGACGCTATCTCTAGGCTTTATCTCGCTTCTATTTTTAAGTATGGGCTATATAATGAAAGAGGTAAAAGAGGGTAAGATAAATTTGACCGCCAAGGCCCAAAGCGCAAGCTCTACCCAAGGCGAGGAGGAAGGACCGGCAGCGCCTAAACCGCCTAAAAAAAGCGAAGAGGAGATCGCCCGCGAAGAGGAAGCCAAGATAAACGATATCTTAAAGCTTGAAATTTTAGAGCTTGATCTAGGATATGGCCTGCTAAAGATCGCCGAGACCGATCTCATCGAGCGCATACGAGCGATGCGCCGAAATATCGCGGCACAGCTTGGTTTTTTGATGCCAAAGATCCGTATACGCGACAACCTTCAGCTACCGCCAAACGAATATCGCTTTAAGCTAAAAGGCGTCGTGATCGGGCAGGGCGAAATTTACGCGGATAAATTTCTAGCTATGGATAGCGGGCTAGTTAGCGACAACATCGAGGGTATCCCGACTAAAGAGCCCGCGTTTGGCCTCGATGCGCTATGGATCGATGCGGGCGTAAAAGAGGACGCGATACTAAGCGGCTACACGATCGTAGATCCCGCGAGCGTCATCTCTACGCACATGAGCGAGCTGATAAAGCAAAATGCCGCCGAGCTCCTAACTCGCCAAGAGACGCAAAATTTGCTCGACAAGCTAAAATCAGAATACCCCGTCATCGTCGAGGATACGCTACGCATCGCGCCTATCGGAGTGATCCAAAAGGTGCTAAAGGCGCTGCTAAAAGACCATATCCCGATAAAAGATATTCTAAGCATCCTAGAAGCGCTAAGCGACATCGCCGAGGTTAGCAAGAACCTAGATATGATCGTCGAGCACGTCCGCACCGCGCTTGCTCGCGCTATCACTTCGCTTTACGTCGATGAGAGCGGGCGGCTAAATTTTTACGTGATGGAGCCCGCCGCGCAGCAAAAGCTGATCGACGCCGTGCAGTATAAAGACGGCGCTTATCACCTGATGATAAACGTCTCGCAGACCTCGGCGATCGTGCAGGCTCTGCGTGAGGCAAGGGCGAAGCGGCCGATCTCGGAGTACGGCTCGATGATACTTTGCGTGGAGCCTAGCTTGCGTAAATTTATCGCCGATATCTGCGCAAATTTTGCCATAGATATCACGGTGCTTAGCTTTGCCGAAGTCGCGGCAAATACGCCGTTTGAGACGTTAGGCACGATAGAAATATCAAATTTGTAAGGAATAAAATGACCATCCATCACCTCTCGCACACCGATCTGGACGGATACGGCGCACAGGTAATAACGAATCACTATTTTAAAAACGTTAAATTTTATAACTCAAACTACGGCAAGGAGATCGACGAGAAATTTGATCAAATTTTGGCTCAAATTTC
>CAURMS010000092.1:0-5703 GCA_963526085.1 uncultured Campylobacter sp.
CTAGAGTGGCTTTTGGAGTGAGCCCGATGAAGCGTTTTTTGAGATTGCCCTCGCCGTCAAAGACGAAAATTGCGGGCACGCCCATCACGCCGCCGACTGCTTTGCTAAAATAATCGACCGAAACTTTATCGCTAATCACGTCGTAGTCGATATGGTGCTGCCTAACCATTTCGATATCTTTATCAAATCCAAGGCTCGGTCCAAATATCCCGTAAACGCCGAATTTGTCCTTAAACTCAGAGTAAATTTCATTTACGATCGGAGCTTGCGCTACGCAGGCGCCGCAAGAAGTGCCAAAGAAAAATAGCATATAAGGCTTGCCGTCCGTTTTGAGCCGTCTGCCCTCGGGGAAATAGTGTGTATCTACGCCCTTTGGCGAGTTTAGGCTAATGTGGTGCTTGTCAAAGCCGCTATTTCCGCAGCCCGCTATCATCGCCGCCGCAAAAACTAAAAATATATATTTTTTTATCATAACTCTACCAAATTTAAACCGTAGCAAAGGCGGTTTGACCCTTTGGCTCGCTTGCTAGTCTCTCGCATGCGTCCGCACGCTCGCCGTCGCTCACGTAGTGGATGTTTTCCATCTTGCCGTGCCTTAGATAGACGATCTTATCGCCAAACTGCCCAAGATCGGGGTTGTGCGTGATGAGCAGAATGGTTTTGCCCTCGCTTCGCAGCTTTTGAAATAGCTCCAAAACCACGCGTTCGTTGGCTTCATCTAGGTTGCCCGTCGGCTCGTCGGCTATCAAGATATCAGGATCGTTAATGAGGGCGCGCGCGATGCACAGACGCTGCTGTTCGCCGCCGCTAAGCTGGCTAGGTCGGTGATCTAGCCTGTGTCCTAGTCCAACCCGCTCGAGCGCCTTTTTAGCGTCCTCTTCATCCACGCTGCTGTGATAGTACTGAGCTATCATCACGTTTTCGACGCAGTTTAGGTAGGGGATGAGGTGAAACTGCTGAAATATCAGCCCGATTTTCTCGCGGCGAAATTTGAGCGTCTCCTCGTCGCTAAGTCTGCTAGCATCGTCTCCGCCTAGCGTGTACGTGCCGGCTGTGGGCTCATCCATCAGCGAGAGGATATTTACCAGCGTACTTTTACCGCTACCGCTTGGACCCATTATGCTGACCCACTCGCCGGCATTTACGTCAAAGGTAATGCCCTCTAGCGCCCTTACTTCGCCAAATCTTTTTTCTATCCCGTTTAATCTTATCGCGTATTGCATATTATTCTCCTCTTAAAATATCGGCCATCTTGTTTTCCAGCGCCCGTTTGATTGGATAGATCGAGGCCACGCCTGCAAAAACGAGCGAGATAACCATCGCTATCGGTATACTCATAAATCTAAAATCAATGCTCGAATCAAAAATCGCGTAGCCTAAAATTTGCGCCAAGCCGTAGCCCAAAATAGCGCCTACAAAAGCCGCCGCAAACGCCGTAACGAAGGTCTCGACGCCAAACAAATTTAACACATTTTTCTTGCTAGCGCCCAGCGCTCTAAGCAGCGCTATCTCCTTTGAGCGCGAGAATAAAATCGCGCTTAGCGTCGTGTTCACGCACATTGAGGTGATGAGCAAAATAACAAAGCTAACAAGCGCCATCAAAAGCTTAATCTTGTCTAAAATTAGACCCTCTGATTTTGAAATTTTAGCCACGGGTTTAACGGAAATTTGCTCGTCGCTAAGACTTTTGCCAAGCTCGCTTATGTAGTCAAATTTGCCCGTTACTACGGCCTCAGCGTAGTTTAGCGTGTTTGGCTCGTTTGCTATCTTTTGCGCTAGAGGTAGCGAGATGATGAGCAGCGAGTCCTCCTTGTCACCGTCTTGCACGATGCCGCGGATCTTTACCTTTTCGCCCGCATTCGCGCCGATTTGCCTTACTTCGATCGTGTCGCCGACCTTAAATCCGCTTTGTTTGGCTAGATCGGTGCCGATTAGCGCGTTTCTCTCATCAAAATCAAGCGTTATGCCCTGCCCCTCTTTAACCTCCAAAAACGGCTTAACCCGCGTTAGATCGCTAAATTTGACGCCCATGGCGATAGCAGTCGTTGGGCCTATGTTTACCTGCGTGAAAAGGTATCCGCTCTGTCCGATTAGCTTGTCGCTTGGGATTTTGGCGATCTTTTCGTTAAATTTAGCCTCGTTTACCGCGTCGCTAACGGGGTCTGCGGGAGCGAAAACCACGTTAGCGCCGTAGCTTTTTAGCTCCTTGGTTACTTTTGAGTCGATATCAAGATACACGTTTACAAACGCCGCCGTCACGCACGCGCCAAGCAGAATAGAGACGATGATGACGCCGACTCTAGCCGCGCCAAAGCGCAGGCTTTTAAAGATGACGTTATAAAAAAAGCCCTTATTTACGATCATATAGCACCTCCGCAGGCAATAGTTTGACGACGCTTCTCATAGGTACGAGCGAGCCCGCGATCGAGATAAGAAGCGCAAAAGCGATACTAAGCGGAAGCACGATCCACGCGATGCCGATGCCGTAGCCAAAGATACTGTAAGCAATCGCGTAGCTTAGCGCGTAGCCCAAAAACGCTCCCAAAATGCCCGCAAAAAACGCCACGACTAGGCTTTCGCTCGCAAAAAGAGCGTAAATTTCAAAGTTGCTCGCGCCTATGGCTTTTAGTAGGCCGATCTCTTTTTTACGTCTGTAAATTTCGCTGGTCATCAGCGATGTAATGCCGATAGAGGCGACCGCAAGCGCGATCACGCTCACGATACCCATCAGACTTTGGATTTTTTTCACGATATTACTCTCGGCGTCGCTTACCTGCATCATCGCCTTTGCCGCCACGCCAGCGTAGTTCTCCTCGATCTGATAGGCTATGGAGCTAACGTAGGCCGAGCAGTACCACATATCGTACTCGGCGCTGTCTAGGTTGTCTAAATTTCGCCTGGCCTTGACGGAGAGGTCGTTTTCCGGGATCGTCATCGCTGAAACCTCGGCTTTTGAGTATTGCCCCGGCTTGCCTAAAAGCTCTTGGGCAAGCTTTAGCGAGGTTACGATCTTATAGCTTTCTTCGCCGGCTCCTTTTAGGATGCCCGCTATTTTTACGCTACGTCCGTTTAAATTTAGCTCGCCGCCGACGCTCAAATTTCGCTTTGCCGCTAAATTTTCGCCTACGAGCACGTTTTGCGTATCGTCGTCCTCTATCCATTTGCCCTCAACCGCCCAAAAGCCAAACAGCGTTTTCACGCCCGTTTTAAACTCGGGCTCGTCAGCCACATTTGCAAATTTATCAAACCAAGTGCCCGTGATTTGGTATTTTTCGCCGCTAGCGTCCTTTACCTCGCCGTTTAGAAACGGCGCAAACGCCACGATGTTATTTCGCCAAAAAATTTCCTTGATCTTATGCAAATCCTCTTCGTTTAGGTAGTTTTGCGATTTTAGCGGAGTGAAATTTTTACCCTCGATCTCGATAGCTAGCGCTTCGCCCTTTGGCAAGACGACGATGTTTGAACCGTAGCCGCGCAGCTCGCTAGCAATCTGATCGCCGATTTTTAACGTGATATTTAGCATACAAGCGATCAAAACCGTCGCCAAAAGTATGGTGATAAAAGCCATACCTTTTTGCACCTTAGAGCCGGTGATCGAGCTTTTTATGAGCCTTAGTTGCATATTTTTCATTTTAAAGTCCCGTTTATATCGACGTATTTTTCAGGGTTGGCTTCAAATTCAGCCTGAGTTTTTTCGTTTTCAAAGAAATACGTCCTGTTGTAGTATAAATAAGATTTCGAGCCGATGTTGCTTACCTTTTTGCGGCTTACCGGATCTAGCACCATTTTTTCGACAACTTTTGAGAAGTAGTTCGCACCGCTTTGGATGGTATCGAGCGTTACAGTTACGAATTTGCCGTCAAATTCAAAAGGCATAGGTATCGGGTTGCAGCCGCCCTCTTTGCCGACTGACGGCAAGAAAATGCGTACATTGCACGAGATGCAGATGAGATCGCCGCCCTTTTTAACGTAGCCCATATCGCCGCATATCGCGCACGCGTCAAAGACGATGATCGGCGAAGCGCGGTCTGAAAAGCGGTTTAAAAGAAAAAACCTTATCTCCCTGCCCTCGTCGTTTATATAGGCGTAGCGGTGAAGTTCGTTGTCGGCGAGTTTTTCGACGTCAAATTTAAACTCGTTGTTTACGGGTTCTACGATGATAGGATCTGAGATCTCGGGCGGCTTAGATGCGTACAGGTCGTAGTAAAGCCCGAAAATCAGAGCCGTGATAACGATAGTTATGCTGCTTTTGGAGTTTGCCGCCATGAAATTTCTAGCCGCGTTGTTAAATCTAAATTTGTTCGAGCCCACGACTGATTTTACGAGCGGAGCCGGACGTTTTTTGAAATTTATAACCGCCAAAACTAAAACTAAAAATATAAAAAAATACTGCGAAAAGGTCGTGTAGTAAATGCCCTTAGCCACGAGCGAGAGCGCCCACGGATACGTAGGTATCATGCCCGCTCGCATAAACTCGAGCCCCGTGTTTGAAAAAGCCTGCACTATCAAAACCGCAAGCGAAAGAAGCGAAAACGTCCATAAGACGTGCTTGCATAGGCACTCTTTTAAATTTGAAACGACGAAAAATAAAATCAGCAAAAGCAAAAACGCAAATATCATCAAAAATAGGCTGATGATGGACTGCGTATCGAGTAGCTCGCCGGCAAATACCGGAAAATTCGCGCTAGCGTGAGCGTAGGTTAAACCGTAGCCCGCGCCCAAGGCGAAAAACGTTATCATCTTTGCAGGGTTAAATTTGATAAAAATCCAAAGCGCGCTAACTAGCAAAAATACCAAAGTAGCCGCATCAAATGCCATTTTCACGCCTGCGTCGTGAAGTGTGAGTCTAGCGATCTTAAAAACGACTATGCCTGCTGCAATACCCAAGACCGAGGGTAAAAACAGCGCTTTTAGGCTCTTTTTGTCGTTGTTTAACGCTGCAAAAAGGACAAATCCCAGTAACGATGAGATAACTTGGACGAAATATATAGACATGATCAGCCCTGTAATTTGAGAATTTGAATAAAATTTAGAGCGGACTTAGCCGCTCTAAGCCCGAATTATTTAGCAGGCGCTCCAGTATATTGGAATTTATAAGTCGTAGTGAACGGCTCAAACCATTTACCTACGCCTGTTTCTTTGTCCGCATGGCGACCGAAGCCTTGTTTTTCAGGATTTTCTATATGAAATTTTAGCTCGTAGTTGCCCACACCTGCGTCCATTTTTAGGTTAGCGCCGTAGTGAGGACCGTCGCTTGCAACCATAGGCATAAATGTTCCTTTTTTAACTTTGCCGTTATCAAGATTTTTTAGCTCATAGTTGATTTTTAGATACGGTATCCACTCGCCAGCACCAAAGCCGTTTTTGTTGCCTTCGATAGCGTGGATGTCAGCCTCCAAGTGGATGTCGGCTTTGCTTGGTGCAAGGTCGATGCCTTTTGGCTCCATGTCAATTGGTTGAAGATAGACAGCTGCGATCTCCATACCATTTGCTTCTACCGGATCACCGATAGGAAATTCGCCTGCAACGGCAACTGAAGCAGCAAGGCTAAATGCCAAAGCTGTTTTAACAAATTTGTTCATACTTTCTCCTTTAAATTTGGTTTGCAAATTTGATTTTACATCTTTCGGAAACCTGCGAAAATAGGAAAGTTAAATTTAAGCCTGTTTAGCTTGTTTTCTTTTCATTATAACGATACCAACG
>CAURMS010000093.1:0-5477 GCA_963526085.1 uncultured Campylobacter sp.
AGGTCTTTAGCTACGCATGCCCGTTTTGCTACAAATACGACAAAACCGTCACGCCAAAGGTGGTTGAGAAAATTTCCGGCTTAAAATACGTACCGTTTCATCTAAAAACCAAGGGCGAATACGGCGAGCTCGGAAGTAAAATTCTAGCCGTGCTAGCCGTGATGGACGAGGAAAAAGGCGTTAGCTTGCTAGATGAAAACTCGCTGTTTAAAAAGGCAAAATTTGCCTACTACAAGGCCTATCACGATCAAAAGCAGCGCTGGAGCGACGGCAAGGACGAGGCTGCGTTTTTAAAGACGGGACTTGATGCGGCAGGCATCAGCGAAGCGGACTATCAAAAAAAGCTTGAAGATCCAAAAGTCGCCGAACTGCTTAAAAAATGGGACGAGAGCTACGACGTAGCCAAGATCCAGGGCGTGCCGGCCTTTGTCGTAAATGGCAAATATCTCATCATGACGAAGTCTATCAGCTCAATCGACGGCATGGCGCAGCTAATTGAAGAGCTGCTCAAAAAATAGGGCGCGGGCATGAAATTTGCGGAAAAAATAGCAAAATTCGCAGACAGCCGTCTGCCGTGGGCGATCCTCGTAGCAGTGAGCGTAGGGCTTGTTATCCTCGCGCACTCGCTGTTTCAAAACTACGTCTATATGCCGCCTTGCGAGCAGTGCGTCTATATCCGCTTTGCATTTTTGTGCATGGCGCTAGGAGGCCTGGTCGCGATCATAAATCCTAAAAATTTACTCCTCGCCGCGCTTGGCTACCTGCTAGCCTTTTGGGGCGCGATCCAGGGCATAATGTATAGCGTCAAGCTAGCCAAAATCCACGACGCCGTGCACGGAGACGATCCGTTCGGCGTGCAGGGCTGCTCGACCGAGCCGCACTATCCGTTCGGCCTGCCGCTTGAAAAATGGGCGCCCGATTGGTTCTTGCCTACGGGCGACTGCGGCTACGATAATCCGCTAGTGCCCGAGGGTGTTACGCTAGACGGCTTTCAGAAGTATCTAGTGGACCTTTATGAGGACGGCTGGTACCTGATCCCGTCAAGCAAATTTATGTCGATGGCAGACTGCACGCTCATAGGCTTTGGCGTCTGCTTCGTCGTGCTCGCCGCGATGTTTATTTGCAAAATTTTAACCCTCAAAAAAGCTTAAATCGGTCTAAATTTAGACCGATTTTGCTATACTCGCCGCATGAGAGCCTTACGCGAACATAATTTTAAAATTTACTTCATCATCATTTTCGCAAGCCTTTTCGTGGTGCTTTTGGGCGTGAAAAACTACGAGGACGCCAAGGCGCAGATCACGGCGCTCGCGGATAAAAACAAGATCGCCGCTAGCGAAAATATCGTCGGGAATTTCTCGTTTTGGCTGGACGAGCGGCTGCACTCGCTGGTGCGCGCGGCTAAATTTATGCAAAACGCAGGCATCTCGCAAGATAGTGAAAAGCTGGGCGACTTCATACGACTTTTCAAAGAAAACTCCGCAGAATTTGACGCCTTGCAGTTTTTGCGCGAGGACGGGGAGATCTTCGTGGACGGCAAGGAGCTAGAGGGCGGCGAGGCGATGCCAAAGAGCCTGCGCACTGGACTTGTATGGTTTGAGGAGACCAAAAGCACGCTAGCGCCCACGGTAAATTTTATGCAGCGCCATAAAATTTTAGGCGAGCCGACGTTAAATTTATGCGTGCCCGTGCTGGACGGCGGCTCGTTTGCAGGGGTGTTTTGCGGCGTAGTGAAGCTGCAAAACATACTAAAAAATATGGAAAAATTTAAGCTCGCGCCAGATTCCTACGCCTTTATCGTCACGCACGGCGGCGAAATTTTAACGCCGATGAAAGACGCGGCGCTAAAAAAACAGATCGAGGATAAATTTAAAGATATTTTCCTGCGGGGCGAGGATATCACGAGCCTAAATATCGGCTCAAATTTCATCTCCGTCGCAGAGATCCCCACGCTAAACTGGTTTATAGGCGCAGGCACCGATAACGAAAAGGAACTCGCCGCGCTGCTTAGCTCCGTGCTAAAAAATGCCCTTATCCTGCTTTTTGCGTTCGCGGCTTTGGCGCTGGTGGCAAATTTCCTCCATAACTTTATGTACTCAAAAATCAAAAATCTGCAAGACGACTACGAGGCCCTGCTCAAGCACAAAGCCCGCATGAGCGAGGCGGGCGAGCTAATCAGCGGCATAAATCATCAGTTTATCCAGCCGGTTAATTCGCTAAATTTGATGATCTCAAGCCTGCTCATGCTGCAAAAAGACGGCAAGCTAGACGCCGCGACGCTAGAGAGTATGCTGCAAAAAGGGCAGGCTGCGACCGTGCTTTTAAGCGACACGATCAAGATTTTTAGAAATTTTTATAAAAGTAGCGACAGCCCGCAAAAATTTAGCGTGCAGCGCTGCATCAAAGACCTGCTAAAGCTCATGCACACCGAGCTTAGCAAGGCAAACGTCTCGGTAAGTTTGCGCGAGTTTAAAGACGAAGAGGCCACGCAGCGAATGGGCATCGTGCAGCAAATTTTACTCATTCTCATACACAACGCCAAGGACGCGGTCGTGGAGCGATACAAAGACGAAATCGCCAAGCGGCAAGTTTTTATCGATGTCAAATTTGAAAACGGCACGTGCAAGATAGCCGTCACGGACTACGGCAGCGGCGTGAGCAAGGAGCTTCGGGATAAAATTTTAACCCAGCCAAAAACCACCAAAAAGCAAGGAAGCGGCATCGGGCTGTATTTTGGCAAAAAGCTGGCAAACGAAAAGCTCGCAGGCGACATCAAGCTGCTAAGCGCGGGCGATCCGACGACGTTTGAGCTAAGCTTTGAGATAAATTTAAAGGAGTGAGATGCAAGAGCATTTAAAGCTGCTTAAAGACCTGACCGTCCTCATCGTCGAGGACGACGAGATCGCAAGGGAGCTGCTAATAGGCGGGCTAAAGCCCTACTGCCTAAGCGTCTGGGGCGCTGGCGACGGGCTAGAGGGGCTGGAGCGCTTTAAAAAGCTATCTCCTACGGTCGTCATCACCGACATCCACATGCCCGCGATGAACGGCTTTGAGATGATGAAGGAGATGATCCGCATAAAACCCGCGCAAAAATTTATCGTCTTTACCTCCTACGACACCGACGACAACCTCATCAAGAGCATCGAGCACGGCGCGGCGTCGTTTCTAAAAAAGCCCGTCGATATCGCCGCCCTGTGCCGCCTACTAGTGGCTCTGACCTACGAAAAGGACGAAAAACTCGTGCATCTGGGCCCGCAAACCAGCATAAATCTCGCCAAAGAAAAGATCTACAAAAACGGCGAGGAAATTTATCTCTCCTTTTTGCAAAACAAGCTCTTTTGGCTCTTTGCGTACAACTTAAACAAACTCGTGAGCTACGAGATGATCGAGGAGTTCGTCTACGAGGGCGAGCTGCCTAGCAAGGGTGCGATACAAAATGTCGTGTTGAGGCTAAAGCGGGAGCTGGGGGTTAAATTTAAAAACATCAGTGAAAGTGGATACATCCTACTAAGCGGCGAGTAAATTTGATTTGCGGCTTGCCTTTTGAGCGTCTTTGAATGAGTTTGAAATTTTAAGTCTGCAGCAGACTACTTGTCTAGCCTTGACTTAAAATTTCTACACAACATTCAAATCCATCTCAAAATACTTCGCCTTATCTTTTTACTTTCAAATTTGAAGTCAAATTTGTAAATTTGGGTCGCCGAGACCCGCACCTTGAAAATGTCAAATTTGAGTTTTTAAATTTGTAAATTTAGCAGGATATGAGATAAATATTCCAGACGTCGATAGGCGTAGTTTTATTAATTTTTGGCGGGTGCGATATGAGCGTATATGAAATACGTGATTGAGCACCCTAGCCAAAAATTATTAAAAATCCGTCAAGTGCGGGGAATCCAAAATTTAAATTCGATTGATTTCGCTACTGCGCGCATTATACACAAACCAGCTTAGTATCATCACCAGACAAAACGCCCCAAACGCCGCAAAAAACGCAAAATTCGCCCACGAGTAAATTTTGATAAATCCAGCATCGTTTGCCGCGCTAAAATCAGGCGCAAAAAGGCTCGGGCAAATTTCATTTAGCGGCAGCGCAAAAGGAAAGCTAATCTCGCTAACGCCGCTAAAATCGCTCGTGGAGTAATCAAGCCCAAATATCACGCCCAAAAAAATCAGGAAAAATCCAGCCAGCTTGACGCCAAAAATCTTAGGCGCGCACATCGCCACGCACACGCCAAACGCCGCAAACAGCGTCGCAAAGCGTAGCTTCACTACAAGCGCGTCCGCAACCGCGCCGCCCAAAAACAGCTCGCACAAGATAAATTTGATCGCCAAAACCGCGAGCAACGCCGCCCAAAACGCCCGCCTTCGCTGCAAGTTATACACAAAGCAGACAAAGCCCTTGTTATCGATATTGTAGTCCATTATCTCGCCGATAGTTCTTTGACGGCGGCAGCCATGGCGTCGATCGAGCCCAACGCCTGCGCGTTTAGCAGATATTTACCGCTAACAACGTATGCGGGCACGCCCTGAACCTTAGCCACGTCGTAGCTCTCATCCCATGTTTTTAAAATTTCTTGCGCGCGCTCGCTGGCTAGCGCCTTGTCGTAGTCCGCCTCGCTCACGCCTGCTGCGCTAATGGCGGTTTTGATAAATCTAGCCTTATCTTTGCCGCCGTTAAAATCGTCGTTTTTATCGTGAACGGCATTATAAACCGCAAATTTAGCTTTTTTAAATTTAGATTTGTCGCTAAGCAAACTAACGTCGCTAGCCTCGTCCAAAACGATCATCGCGGCAAAAATTTTACTCGCCGTTTCGCCCAGCTTGCCCTTGGTTTTTAAGTGATACGGGATAAATTTAACTCCGTCTAGCTCGCTAAAGAGTTTGGGCGTGACGGTTTTATCGAATTTATAGCAGTGCGGACACTCATAGCTAAAGACCTTTACGACGCTGTTTTTAGGCACATCTAGAGGTTTTTGTAGTATCTGATACTACTTGCACTCCTCCAGCGCGTTTGCCATAGAGCCAAGCAGGCAAAAGACGGCTAAAATCCGCGTAAATTTAGAGATTATTTTCATAGAAATCCTTTGGATTAAATTTTAAAAATTGTATAAAAGAAAGGGTAAATTTGAGATTAAGCGGGCTAAGCTAGGCAAATTTGACGAGCTAAATTTAAACAAAGCGGCAAGCCAAATTTTCTTTCAAATTTAACTCGCCACGAAATTACCGAATCCAGCCGCGCGCCTAGTTTTGACGGCGGCTAGAAAAACTAAACCAGAAAGGTTAAATTTAATATTCAAAGATATTCGGATCGATCACCATCGCGCGGTATGCCACGTCGTCTCTAGACGCAGACTCTACGTCCATCTCAAATTTGATGTCGTTTGTTTTCGGATCGATCTCCACGAGCACCATTTTAATCGTTTTATCGGGCTTTAGCAGATAGACGTTCGAGCTTGAGATGAAGTACGTGCTTTTAT
>CAURMS010000094.1:0-5471 GCA_963526085.1 uncultured Campylobacter sp.
ATACAAACGACCGTAACCGCGATCGAGAGGTAAAAGAGGCTTGAAAGGCCGTATTTAGCGCTAAGTATCGGCGAAAGTATCATAGAAAGCGTAAAGCTAATGCCGATAAATGCGCCCATCATCGCCATCGCGTGTCCGCGCACCTCCTCTTTGGTCATATCGCTCATCAGCGCGATCGCCACAGCTCCTATCGCGCCCGCACCCTGGATAAATCTACCAAAAATCATCGTGTAGATATCAGTCGCCACTGCGCAGATCGCAGCTCCCGCGATGAAAACGAGCAGGCCTATTAGCATCGAGTTTTTGCGCCCGAAGCGGTCGGAGACGTAGCCAAAAACCACCTGAAACGTAATCTGCGACATCGCGTAAACGCCTATGAGAACGCCGACTAAAAACTCGGTCGCCCCCTCAAGCTCGAGCGCGTAGACGCTGATAACGGGCAAAATGATAAATAGTCCGAAAAACCTGCTGCCGATGATAAAAGATAACGGTAAAGCGCTTTTTACTACCATAAATTTTCCTTTTAAAGGAGTGATTTTACCCGAATTTTGATAATACGTAAATTAAAGCCGAATTTGATAAAATGTGAGCGGTAAATTTAAAAAAATCGGCAAAGTTATCTTGCGATGAATTTAAATGTTGCGACGAAATTTTCGACCGAAGATAGAACATATAGTTCATCGAGGGAGGAAATTTCTAGCTCATTTAAAGGCGCGCAAGAGAAGCCGAAAAAGGAAAAAATTTGAAGATAGTTCTAGCCACTTCCAACTCCGATAAAGTAAAAGAGATCAAGGATTTTTTAAAAGATTACGAAATTTACGCATTGCGCGAAATCTGCGAGCCCTTTGAGATCGTCGAGGACGGCGCGACTTTCGCCGCAAACGCGCTAATCAAAGCTCGCGCCGTGCACGCTAAACTGCGCGAGCTAAATTTGGCGGACGAGTTTATCGCGCTAAGCGACGACAGCGGCATCAGCGTGGAGGCTCTTGGCGGCAGGCCCGGGATCTACTCTGCGAGATTTAGCGATATGAACGAGTGCGGGCAGATAACTGGCAAAAGCGCGACCGATGCTAGCAACCGCGCAAAGCTGATTTCGGAGCTAAAGGCGCTAAATTTAACCAGCTCGCCCGCGTTTTACACCGCTTGTATCGCGATTAGCTCAAATTTGGGCGACTTTACGGCGCACGGCTTTATGCACGGCACTGCGATTTGCCAGGAGCGCGGCAGCAACGGCTTTGGCTACGATAACCTCTTTATCCCCTAAGGCTTTACGCGCACGATTGGCGAGATAGACGACTAGACAAAGCTCAAAATCTCTCACCGCTCAAAGGGGCTTGAGCTCATAAAGTACGTGCTAAAGAGCCTTGAGAGAAAATTTGGGCGCTAAATTTAGGGCGCGAAAAAAGAAAAAGCAAATTTGCGCGGCAAAACCTGGCTAAATTTGCCGCCCTTTAACTCTAGCGCGGTATAATCGTGCAAATTTAAAATTTGAGACGAAGATGAATCTGGTTTTATTCGACTTTGACGGGACGATCACGCGCGACGACTCGCTGCTGGAGTTTATCGCCTACGTCGTGGGATTTAAGAAATTTTTTCGGGGTATTTTTTGGCTTTCGCCCGTTTTGATCGGCTATAAGCTAAAAATTTGCAGCAACAACTACGCTCGCAGGCGGCTGATGACGTACTTTTTTGCTGGCATGAGCGCAGATAAATTCGCTCAAATTTGCAAAAAATACTCAAACACGCACATCGAAGATATCGTGAAATTTTCTGCGATGGCAAAGATCGCCGAGTATAAGGCAAACGGCGACAAAGTCGTGATCGTGACGGCGTCGCTCGAGGACTGGCTAGCTCCGTGGTGCAGGGCGCAGGGGCTGGAGCTACTGGGCACTCGCATCAAGAAAAAGGGCGGCGTGATAACGGGCGAGATAGACGGCGCCAACTGTTACGGCGCTGAGAAGGTGCGCCGCGTGCGCGAGGCGTACGACACGGATGCCTTTGATCGCGTGATCGCATACGGCGACAGCAGGGGCGATAAGGAGATGCTGGAGTTTGCCGACGAGGCGCATTATAGGGTGTTTGAGTGAGAAAAAGGAAAAAGCCAAGACAAAATAAGTCTTGGCTTTTGGTAACTAAAATGTCGATAGATAGTCGAATAGTTCAAAGAATTTATTTTTTGTTTCTTTGTCTATTTGGATTTTGCCTCGCTCGACTTCATTTTTAAATTTGCTTGACATATCGCTTAATTTTGCGTCCATTTGAAATTTATCTCTTAGCTCGGTGCTGAAAAAATCCTCTATTTCTTTAAAATTTGGATACTTTTCTTTAAATTGTTCATTGTTTGGTATGGCTATAATTTATCGTCATTTAACTGCATCATAGCTTGTCCCGCCCTGTCGCCATCTACTAAAAGTAGCGCTCTGCCGTCTTTTGCCGTTCTGGCTAGCGTTTTTAGTTCATTTGCTATTTTTTCTTGAGTAGGCGTAGCAACTGTATTTCTACTATTTTTAGTTTTATTATCCACCTTACCAAGTCCGCTTATCGGTAAAAACAGTAACTTCTCCTCGCTGTTTCGCTCTTTTTCGTACAAAAAATTCATAGCCGTTAGGTAGTTATAGTCTGTTATTCCTTCGACAAATATAAGCTTATCATTATATCCCACCAGACTAAGATATCCTGTGCCGAGACTTCTTTTTATTTCAGCTAAGGTGTCAGCTTCGTGATCTGGTATGATAGAAAAATCATTTATGATCGTGGAGCCTTTGTTATCGGATTTTACTATCTTTATCTCGTCAAGATGGCGAATATCTAAAATATGATTTGAGTGAGTAGAAACGATAAAGGTTATACCGCGTTTTTGTCCAAATTCTTTTAAAAATTTACGAATATCCTTTTGAGCCGGTATACTTAGGTGATTTTCCACCTCGTCTATCAGGACTATATCGCCATATCCTACTTTGTCTCGGTATAAAAAGTTAAAAAATAGATTAAAGAATTTTTTAAATCCGACGCTTTGCTCGCTTAGACTTATCGGTTCGCCGTTTTTGGTTATGCTTAATGAAATATTTTCAGCCTCTAATATCACCTCGAATTCATAAATTTCATTATTGACGGTTTTATAATATAGCTCATTAAATCTTTTATTCACGGTACCTTTTATGGATTTGTTTATATCTTTTTCGGCTTTTTTATAAAAACTAGCAGTTTCTTTTTCTTTAGATCTTCCATAAAATGTTTGTACTTTGGTTATTTCTATGCTCGCAGCCTTAAATAGTGCTTGGAAAAAATGGCTATTTGCTATATTCTCGGGTTTTGTTTGTAGGTCTAAATTTCTAATTTCTTTTTCAAGGTAGAAAAATATATTATTAGGCATTTTCTCATTATATTTTTTGGTTTCATTTATGGTTATAAAGCTAGGTAGTGTGATTTTTCTATTTTCGTATTTCAAATTTTCGACATATTTTTTTAACTCCTCGCATATTTTATATATAGATGTATAATGTATCTTAAGTTCTTCAATATTGCCTGCCAGAAAAGCTGCCTTTACATCATTTTCAAATTTGTAAAGTGTTGTTCTGCTTTTTACTATATTTCTATCCCCCACTATGTTATAGCTATTATCCTTATACCACATGACTAGTTTTTCTATATTATCAAAATACATTTTTGCATCATTTGCGTACGATAAAGCTTTGTTGTTATTAGAAGTTACGCTAAATTTTAAAACGTCATCTTTATTAGAGTTTTTGCATGTTTTTGATTCATCTTTTTGACGGTCTTTTGACTCTTTTGTATTATTTGTATTATTTGTTGCAATATAATATACTCGATACTTGTCTTCCCTGCAGTGTCAAAGAAATTTGGCTCATCACCTTTATTTATAACTCCGCTTTGTAAAGTATATATTGCAGAAAGCACATTGCTTTTACCGACGTTATTTTCTCCCAAAAGGACTATTAGCCCACCGTCTTGCGGTATTTTTAGCTCCGCAGGAGTGTCTATGCCTATATTTCTATAGTTTGAGATACTGATTTTACGCATTTTTTTCTCCTTTGATATTTAGCTTAAATCCGAGCGCATTATAAAATTGCTTTAATGCTTCCAGTTTTTTATCATTATCATCGCTTAGCTCTTTTTTTCGAGACCTATTATTTGATGTTATTATTTTTTCACATTCGAGTAAATAACTTAAAATGGGATCGAAAATATCGACTTGAGTTAACTTTTCTATGAAATTTACCTTCACTTCGTTGTCCTTTTTTAGTAAATTTGTGATTTGTTGTTTTTTATCTTTGTTGCTTTGATTTTCTGGCATCGAGATGTTGTTTAAGATAAACGATATGGCATCCATT
The DNA here is from genome assembly GCA_963526085.1 of uncultured Campylobacter sp. Lineage (GTDB taxonomy): Bacteria > Campylobacterota > Campylobacteria > Campylobacterales > Campylobacteraceae > Campylobacter_A. The sequence continues at coordinate 4,353 of CAURMS010000094.1, forward strand.
TTGTTGATGTCGTTTTGGCAGACGTAGTCGAAAAATCTCAAAATTTTAGAGTCAAATTTATCTCTTTGTCCGATTTCGTATAGTTCTATAAATTTATAAGCCGTAGGACGGGAAATTTTTAAAAGCTCCGCTAAATCTACTAGCCGCAAATCTATCTCTTTTAATTGTTCTCTTAGTAGCGGTTTTTTTATCATTGTCGCCTTTTTAATTTTTTTAAATCATAGCTTGTTTTATGTAAAATGTCAATATATAATTTACATATTATGTAAACTAGGTACTACTTAAAATTTAAAACTTTAACGATATACGAGCTTAAAATACGGTAGTTGGGTCTATTTTTGTTGGTGGGTATTTCAAGGAACTGGAGCTGACATTACAAGACGATGCTTGTTTTAATTAAAAACAAAAAACAAGTAGTTTGCCCAAAGCGTTTCTAGTCACTTTTTGAAACACTGGGCAGGTACGGATTAAACGGCGTTCGTAAAGCCTTAAAAGAGTAAACAAAGCGGTAAAATTTCGCCTAAATTTTGAAATTTTACCGCCCACAAATTAATTTTCCTGTGCGCAAATTTGGTTGCTATTGCCTGTCGGTGATTGTCATAGATTTGTAAAAACTGCACCCAAATTTACCAGCAACCGCAAATGCCGCAACTCAAATTTGAGCCCAAATTTAAACCATTTTCAGCACTTCGACTATCTCGCCCTTTGCGATAAATTCTGTCTCTTTGGGGATGATTAAAAGCGCGGCATCGTTTGTTAGGTTATTTACGATCGCCGAGCTGCCCAGCTTCTTGCCGTCTAAATTTACGTAAATTTTGCCGTATCGGTTGACCAAATTTACCGCCGTAAACTCTAAAAACGGCGAGCGCTTTTTGTAGTCCTCGTCCATGATCGCCGTGATTTTAGGCTCTTTAGCACCAAACCACGCATTTAGCAGTACGCGCACGTAGAGCACGCACATCACCATCGCCGAGTACGGAAAGCCCGGCAGCGCAAAAATGTATTTTTCTCCAGCTTTTGCGACCTTGATGTGGCGGCCCGGTTTGATTGCGGCGCCGTCGATGATGATGTCGAAATTTTCGCCCAGCGCGCCTTTTACGAAGTCGTAGTCGCCCATAC
>CAURMS010000095.1:0-5465 GCA_963526085.1 uncultured Campylobacter sp.
GGCGATACTTTTGATACTACTCCCGCCATCGTCGCGAGGCAAAATTTGCCCGTTGTCTTGTATCTTGATCCGCCTTTTGATATCAGAGCCGGATTTGCGGACGTTTATGAAAAGTGCGTAAATTTGGCGCTAAATTTGCCTAAAGATAAAATTTACCTGATCGCTTTCGAGCACGCCAGCCATCTAAATTTACCTGAAAACATCGGCTCGTTCACGCTTTTAAAATCTAAAAAATTCGGAAATACTTCGCTTAGCTACTATTCTTAAACTTCTTGCATCAAATTTGGAATGCTAATTGCTTTTCGTCCTTGAAAATACAAATTTAAGGACGAAAATGAAACTAGCGGCATGCTTGCTAACACTTGCTATATCGGCTTTTGCGGCGCAGATAAAAGACATCGCAAACGTTGTTGGTGTGAGGGAAAATCAGCTGATCGGATACGGCCTGGTTGTCGGTCTAAACGGCTCTGGCGACGGCAGTAGCTCGGAGTTTACGATCCAGTCTCTTTCAAATATGCTTCAAAGCGTAAACGTAAAAATCAAGCCAGACGACATCAAATCAAAAAACACTGCCGCGGTAATGGTTATCGCAAAGCTACCACCGTTTGCAAGGCAAGGTGATAAGCTTGACGTCGTGATCTCATCTATCGGCGATGCAAAGAGCCTACAGGGCGGAACGCTTTTGATGACTCCGCTTAAGGGAGTGGACGGCGACATTTACGCTCTAGCGCAGGGCTCGCTAACCATAGGCGGCAAAACGGCATCTCGCGGCGGAGCAAGCAAGGATGGTAACCACGTAACTGCGGGTACGATCCCAAGCGGCGCGATCGTGGAGCGCGAGATAGCATACGATATCTACAATCAAGAAGCGATATTTTTAAGCTTAAAAGAGTCGAATTTTGATACCGCTTCAAGCATCCAAAGAGCCGTAAATTTAAACGTAGGCGGCGATAGCGCGGTGGCCGTGGACTCTCGAACGATCAGGATCGCTAAGCCAAACGGCGCAAATATGGTCGATTTCGTAGCTAGGGTGTTAAATTTGGATGTGGATTATAAAGCGCTAGATAAAATCGTAATCGACGAGCGCACGGGCACGATAGTAAGCGGTATAAATATCACCGTTGATCCCGTCGTCATCACGCACAGAGATATCACGATAAAGATAGAGCCTAGCTCGTATGATGATATGGCGGCAAATCAGCAAACAATCGATCTGCAAGACGGCGCAGCGGTAGATCCGCTAACTAATATGCTAAAAATCAGCGGCGAAAAAACCACCGTAGCTAGCGTTGCAAGGGCGCTAAGCAAGATGGGTGCGACGCCTAGCGACATCATAGCGATAATGGAAAATCTAAAGCGCGTCGGCGCTATACACGTAGACTTGGAGATAATATAATGTTAAACGTAGATACTTCGGCGGCTTTAAGCTCGTACAATAAATTTGCCACTAGTTCAATCGAAAATAGGCGCGCGAATAAGCCTCAGAGTGAGCAAGACGCGCTTTTAAAAGAGCAAACCGACGCTTTTGAGGCGTTTTTAGTTAAAAGCGTGCTGGATATCGCGCTAAAGGATGAAAATCCGTTATTTGGCAAAGATGCCGGAGACGAGATATATCACTCGATGTACAACGATACTATGAGCAAGGCTCTGAGTTTCTAACAAATCTAAAAAGGCTTGAAAATGATAGGAACTTTGGGAGCTAAACTGGGCATGAGCCCGCAGCAAATCACTCGCTCAAACGACGTAAAAAAGAGCGAAAACATGGAAAAAACACAAGGCAAAGAAGAAAGCAAGGTCGCAAAGATAGCCGAGCAGATCGCAAACGGAACATATAAACTAGATATGTCTAAGACTGCAAAAGCCATTGCCGATACGCTTTTATAAGATTTTTTGTCCTTGCGTAAAAAGAAAGGACAAAAATGCTTAAAAGATATTTGGATGAGGCAATGGGCGTACTAGATGAGCTCATCGCTCAAACTACGGAAGATATAGAAAAGATAAAACTAGCCGACCACACTAAGGTCGATGATAGCGTCAAACGCAAGAACGAGCTGGTTAAAAAATTTGAATCCGTAAAATCTCTGCTAGATAAAGAGCTTTTAAGAGTCTCAAGGGAAAACGGCGGGGTAAATTTAAGCTCTATCCTTGATGATGATGTGAAAACATCTCTCACGCTTATGCGCTCGAAGCTTGAAGAGCTATACTCAAAAAACAAAGAATACGCAAAATACGTCGTCGGAGTAAAAGAATTTTTCGATAGCTTGCTAAAAAACATGTTTAAAAGCAAGTCTGGCAGCTACGATAAAGAAGGCTTGACGCCTGAAAGTTTATTTAAAACAAGGGTTTAAAAAATGGCTAATATATTTTCGTCTTTACATATTGGAGTTAGCGGTTTAGATGCCGCGCAGACGCAGATCACTACGACAGGACACAACATCACAAACGCCGACAGTGAGCACTACACCAGACAGCGTGTCGTGCAGTCTGCTAGAGAGCCTTTTCACGATATGCCGGGCGACATCGGTACTGGCACCAAGGTCGATACGGTCGTACGCGTGCATGATGAGTTTACTTTTGCTAGGCTCCGTACTTCAAATATAAATTTAGAATCAAGCGAATATAAAAAGCAAATTTTAGAGGAAATTTCACAGCGTTTTCCTGATCTACAAAGCGTAGGCATAGGCAGGGATTTGCAAAATTATTTTAATGCATGGAACAACCTCGCTTCTAACCCAACCGAGGGTTCTCAGAAGGTAAATCTACTAAATTCGGCCTCGACGCTATCAAATAGCATAAATAAAGCCCACGATATGCTAACCAAGATACAAAAGGACGTGGACTCGCAGGTAGAGGTTTCCGTAAATGAAATCAACAAATACGCCAAGCAAATCGCGCAGATAAATAAAGAGATCGTCCGCGTCGAATCAGTCGGCACCACTAGAGCAAACGACCTACGAGATAAACGCGATCAGCTCGAGCTTGCGATGTCAAAGCTCGTAGGTATCAGCGTATTTAAAGGGCAACTACAAAGCAGTAATGTCGATCCGACCGTAACCGATATGGGTACGAAGCATCAGATAAATATTTCAGGATTTAATATCGTAGACGGTACGACATATCATCCGCTAACAGTCGATAGAATAAGCGACAAGAGCGATTTTAAAGGTGTATTTTTCGAAAGAGACGATAGTAAGAAAGTCGATCTAAACGGACGAATCTCGGGCGGTAAACTAGGCGCCGCACTAGATCTGCGCGGACGAAGAGTGGATGATAACGGCGAATTTCAAGACGGAACCATACAAAAATACATTGACAACCTAAATACCTTCGCCAAAGGTATCATAAATGAGACAAACAATATCTACGCGAGATCGGCCGTAGAAAATGCCGTAACCGACGAGCTCGACGGTCTAAGCGACTCTAGGACGCTGATGAATTTTAACGACGATATTAAGCACGGTAGCTTTGACGTCGTAGTTTATAACAACCAAGGTCAAGAGGTCGCTCGAAAAACGATAAACATAAACGCCTCTACTACTATAAATGACAATACTCGCGGCAACTCTATCGTGCGGGACTTTAACTCTGACACTGACGACAACGGCGACAATAACTCGCTAAACGACGTGGACGATTATTTTCAGGCAAACTACCAATACGACGCGGCAACGGGTAAAGGCACGTTTGGCGTAACAGCTAAAAGAAATGCCGGCGAATACAGCGTCGCTTTCGTTGATAAAGGTACCAATTTCCCGGGTATTATCGGGGTAAATAGAGTTTTTGAGGGCGGAAATGCGAAAAATATGAGCGTAAGAAGCGAGCTAATGGAAAATCCGCACAAGCTAAAAGCCTACTCAAACCCGACTCCGGGCAACAATGAAGTCGCAAACGATATGGTGCAAATGCAGTATAAAAAAATCATATTTTACTCCGACAAGCATGCGGACAAGGAGGAGAGCGTCGAGGGCTACTACCGCTATATCACTACCGATCTAGCTAGCCAAACTCAGGCAAATAACGATCTAAACGACGCAAATACAGCTATCCATAAAGTTGCTATGTCTGAGTACCAGTCGGTTAGCGGCGTAAATTTAAACGAGGAGCTGACAAACCTCATACGTTTTCAAAGCAGTTACGGCGCGGCGGCCAAAATCATCACGACCGTAGAAAAGATGCTCGATACATTACTGACGCTAAAACAGTAAATTTAAATTTCTTTTAGCCTTTTTGGTTTAAAATCTCGTCCAAAAAGGCTAAAAATGGACTTAAAAACACTCCTAGATCAAAACGTAATCTCTAAAAATACCCACGCAGACTTGTTTGCCGCCGCCGATCCGCTCCAAGTCGCTAGCAAATTTAAAATGCCTGAGATATCGCTCATATGCGCGCTTTTTGCCTATGGCAACGCAAAACTCATCGTAAATTTCCTAAATTCTCTCGACTTTTCGCTGCTGGATAAAAGCGAGGAGCAAATCATTTCAAATTTGACGCAGCACAAATACCGCTTTCAAAGCTGCGAGGACGTACGGCAGATTTTTATCACCGTTTCGCGCCTAAAAAAGCATGGCGATATCGAGAGTGCGGTGAGAACGGGCTTTGAAAAAAACGGCTCGATGATAGACGGTATAAACGAGCTTCTTAAATTTATTTACTCGCTAAACCCTTACCGCTCGGAGGGGTATGAATTTTTCTTCGGCAAGCCATACGAAAAAGCGCCGCAAAGCCCGTATAAACGCTACAATATGTTCCTGCGCTGGATGGTGCGAGATAGCGACATCGACCTTGGGCTCTTTAAAAGCCTGCCAAAAAGCAAGCTCCTCATACCTCTTGACGTGCACACGCACCGAGTTTCGTTAAATTTGGGTCTCATCGCGCGCAAAAGCTATGATTTTAAGGCTGTGCGCGAGCTAACGGACAAGCTTTGCGAATTTGACCCAGCTGACCCAATCAAATACGACTTCTCGCTCTACCGCATCGGTCAAAGCGGCGAACTGGCGCAAATTTTAAGCAAGATAAAGTAAATTTGACGAGTTTTGCTTTACGCTAAACGGAGCCAAATTTGAGGCATCGCGGCGCATTAAATTTAAGAAAATTTAAAGCCTAAATTAATCAAATTTAGGCTATAGTTACCTTGCAATTACATTTTAAGGAGAAAAAATGAAAAAAATCGTTTTAGCTAGCGCGGCTCTAGGCTGCCTACTCGCTACTAGCGCTCTTGCGCACGAGGAAAAAGCCTTTGATCCAAAGGCAGGCAAGCACCTAGTAGTCACTATGGAGCAACTAAGCGAAAAGGGCAACACGGTCGTTGGCGAGGTGGTAGCGGTCGAGACTAACTACGGCGTGGCGCTATTCCCGAATCTTAAAGGCCTTGAGGGCGGCGCGCACGGATTTCACGTGCATCAAAACGCCGACTGCGGCGCGAATGAAAAAGGCCTAGGCATGAAAGCGGGCGGCCACTGGGATCC
>CAURMS010000096.1:0-5437 GCA_963526085.1 uncultured Campylobacter sp.
ATTTCAACCAAATTTCGACCGTATCCGCAGCCAAGCTCCACGATACTATCGTATGGCCCCGTCTCGTCGATGATATCGATCAGCATATCGTAAAAGTTAAACGACGAGTGAAAAGGTACGATTAGCTCAGCCCCCTGTCTAGTGCTAAGCCTGGCAATCGGGATTTCGACGAATCTTAAAACATTCGTGCTAAAAAGCTTTCGCTTCTCCCAAACCATTTCGTTTGTAACGTTATCCAAACTTAGCTCACTTAGCCGCTCTTTTTTCCCAGCATTTTTACGGCTTGATAGCTATTGAGTCCATTTTTTAGGCACTCATCCATAAATTTAGCCCTTGTCGCCCATGCCTTTTCGTAAAAGTTTTGCCAATACTCCTCTTGATACGCCATATTTTCTCCTAAATTTAAAAAATAAATTTAATTCTACCTTTAAGATTTTAAAGAAAACTGAAATTTAAAAGATTCGATTTTAGTGATTAGATTGAGTTTGTTTGGGGTTAAAAATCGGGCAAAAGCCCGACTAGAAGTATTAAATTTTAAGCAAAATGAGGTCTGATCTGCTCTATCCAAGCGCTGATTCTAGGCTCGGTTTTTTCGCTTTCGTTGTCCGCATCAAGTGGCAGACCGACAAATTTACCATCTCTTACGGCTTCTGATTCGTCAAATTTATATCCGTCCACAGACACAGCGCCCACGACATTTGCGCCAGCTTTTACGACCTCGTCGTATAGCTTGCCCATCGCGCCGCAAAAGCTATCCGCATAGCTCTCCGCATCGCCCGTACCAAATATCGCAACCGTCTTACCGCTAAGCTTTAGTCCGCCAAAATCAAACGCGTCCCAGTCGTCTTGCAGGTCGCCCGTACCCCAGGTCGAAACGCCCAAAATCAGCTTATCAAAGCCGTTTAGCTTAGCCGCGTCGCAGTTTGCTACGTTTAAAAGCTCGTTTTCTAGCCCCAAATTCTCGGCTAAAAAGCTCGCCGCCTCTTCAGTATTTCCCATACTGCTTCCAAAAATGATACCTATCATTTAAATTTCCTTTAAAAAATATGATGACTTATCGTGTAGGGCACCAGTCGCAGCGATCCGCCGCATCCGCACTCCCGTCTTACCTCGATGTAGCGCGAGAAATTCGCATTTCTCGGAGCTACGATGAACATCCTGTCAAACTCTCCGCCGCTAAGCGCCTCAAAGCCCCTAGCGATCTCGCAGTTAGCCAGATGAAACCGCTCTTTAGTTATCTCTTTAAAGCACGGCATAACGCCAAAAAGCTTGCGCCCGCCCTGCTCCGCAAAGATAATCCCGTCTTGAAAATAAACGTTTTTATCAAAATGTTTGGCGCGTATTTTATCATAAACAAACTGAGAAAACATCATGTCTGCGTCAAAACATATTCCGTTTTGGGATTTTAGCATAACGATTAGCTTTGCGGCCGGGTGCTTGGGTGAGACGGCTAGCGGCGGAACAGCGTCAAATTTACCTGATTTGTAGGCGCAAATGACAGCGTTTGAGGCGATACAAAAGCTTGAAATTTTACTTCGGCTAGGATTTTTAAAAGCGCATAGATCATCGATGCGTTTTAGAAAAATTCCCTCCAAATTTAAGCCCGAATACGCATAAATAAGAGGGATTTTTAGCTCGCGTCCGGCGCAACAGTTGTATAAATTTATAAAAATTCGGGCTTTATTTACCGCGTCAAGCCCTGAAAAAATACTTGGAGTTATTTCTCCAATACCTGATAAAAAGCCGAATTTCATCTATTAATCTTTTACCTTGCAGCATCCAAATTCCTTATCTAGCCCAAAGACTTTACAATACTCGCTAAACACGCAGCTGACGCTTCTTTTGGCGCAGACGATCGGGATATTGCGCTTTTTGGCTTGGTTTTTTATCGTTTTCATCGTGTTGTGGTTTAGAAAACTGGTTAGCATCACGACACACTCGGTATTTTGCGGGATGGGTTTGCGATTTACGCGGTTTTCGTTGCGCGCGTCCCAGTGCTCGATCGCTTCCGCGCCGAGGTCTTTTAGGACTGCTTTTATAGGCGTTATCTCGTCGGCTCCGATAACTAAAACTGACATTTTGGGCTCCTGTTTATTTGATTGTGATTATTATAAAATAGATTAGCTAAAAAATAGCTTAGTTATGAGAGTTGTTATCAGTTAAGTGCAAATTTGTAACGCTCATTAAATTTTACGAGAGAGTTTTAAATTTGACTGCCAAAATTATCTTTTGGGATCAAAAAACGTCGCTCAAATTTGACGAATAGGCGACAAGAGCAAAAATGCTCAAAGTTCTTGCTCTTAAATTTAAAAACGACGGCAAAAATAAGTCAAATTTAGATTCAAATTTGCCCGCCCAAATTTGCCGCCTTATCAAATCCCATCTGCTCCTCGAGCCGCTTAAACTCATCTGCGTAAACGAGCGCATTATCGACACACTCAAGCCAAAACTCCTGCGTTCGCGCGTCTTTGCCGAAGTGCTTTTGCAATAGCTCTTCGACGCTCATCACGCCGCACTCGCGCAAAAACGCCTTGTACGCGCCGATGAATTTATCGCCCGCGCGCCTAAACTCGCCCAGCAAAAATTGCGATAGCAGGTAGCCGACCGCGTAGGGATAGTTGTAGATGTATTGATCGGTTTTGTAAAAATGCAGCTTAAAATACGGCAAAAAGCCCTCCACGTCCTGCGTCGTATCGCCGTAACGTCCGCACCACACCTTTTGCATGAGCTCTTCTATCTGCGCCGCGCCGACCGCGCCCTTTTGCCTGGCCTTTAAAAAAGCGATCTCAAAATCAAACCGCACGCCGATGTGCAGCATGAAATTTGCCGCCGATTTTAGCTCCTGCCACAAGATGTCAAAAAGTAAATTTTTATCCGAGCTGTTTTTACGCAGATAGTTTCGCAGCACGGCTTCGTTAAAGGTGCTCGCAGCCTCCGCCAGCGTCATAGGAAACTGCGTGTGTAGCGCAGGCAGATCGCGCATGATCCAGTAGTGCCATGCGTGTCCGAGCTCGTGCGCCTGCTGGATCATATGCGCCTGCGTGCCCATGTAGCTAGAAAAAACGCGCGGTTGCCCAAATTTATCAAATCTCGTATAAAACGCGCCGCCTGCTTTGTTTTCGCGCACCTGTGCCTCGATCCAGTTTTTCTGCAGCATCATTTTGATAAACTCAGGTATCTCCTCGCTAACCTCGCCCAGAGCCGCACAGATCGTCTCTATCGCCCGCTCGTAGGGGATATCATCAGCGCTAGCAAAGAGAGACGGCGCGAGTAGATCGCGGGCGTAAATTTTACCCTGCGGAAAATACTTCGCGCGTAGACTCACACATTCCCTGATCCTGTCCGATCTGCGATCTAGCGCCGCAAACATCGCCGTCACGGCCTGCTCGCTGATTTTATTTTGTTGCAGGCTGGGCGTGAGGATATCTGTCCCCGCCGCCCTAAATTCGCCCAGCCTAAAGCCCTGAAGCAAATTTAAAACGTCGGCGTATAGGCTCGCGTGCCTAGCGTAATGCTCCGCTAGCCCCTCAAATACGCTCTTTCGCAGCGCGGCGTCGGGCGAGCCTTTTAAAATGCCCGCGCATTTTGAGAGATTATAGACGCTTTTTGCGCCGTTTTTATCCGTAGCCTGCACGGCGATTAGGTTGTTTAGATGCCTAAATACGCTGTAAAGCGGAGTAAAACTGCTAGCCGCCGCGTCTTCGTAAATTTTACGTTCTTTTGCGTCAAATTTTGCCCGCCAGCTGTTTTTGCGCTCGTCGTAGAGAAATTTTATCCGCGCAAACTCCTGCGTTTGGCGCGCAGTATCAGAGGGATCCAGTGCGTCCATCTTTTCAAAAATAATCTCTTTCGTCCGCTCAAGGCGCAAAAATTTCTCTCTGATTTTTGCCTCGGCCGCGCCTGCTCGCTCATCTTTGGTATTCTCGCTTGATTTGCAGCGGCAAAACGCGAGCAAGGAGTTTGTCTCCTCAAAGCCGCGCTCATATGCATTTATCAGCAAATTTAACTCGCCACCAGAGCCTAGCAACCTCTCTATCTCGCCTAAAATTTCGTCCAAATTTGAGAGCGCGTCCGCAAATCTCGCATCGTCAAAGTCGCCGTACGCGTCCTCAAACGTCCATCTAGGAAGCTGCATTTCGCGCCTCACAACGAGAGTAAAAATACGAAAATATGGTGGCTAACTAGACCTAGGATCGCCGGCACGCTGCAACGTTTTACGAGGCTTAGCGGGCTGCATTTTAGCATACCGGCTATTGCGACCACGACACCGGCTACAGGCGAGAGCGGACGAGCGATGGTGGAGGCCTGGTGCATCGGTAGCACGAGCATAACCGAGCTCACGTTTAGCTTAGCCGCGATATGCGGTACCATCTCGATGAGCGGATAAAAGCTCGCTCCGTTTGAGCCCGAAATGATCGTAACTAGCGTAGTAATGACGACAAAAAGCACCGACATGCCAAAGCCGCCAAATCCTAGCGAATTTGCGAGTTTTACGATGCTATCTAGCATGCCTAGCGCCTTAAAGCCTTCGGCAAATACGCCAGCTGCGATGATGAGGATCACGACGCCGCTTAGACTCTTGCCCATCGCTTGGAAAAATACCTTGACCCCTTCGGCGATCGGGTCAAATTTAAACCTATGCCTGACCGCCTCAAAAAGCATCGCGATGACGACTGAGAGGATGATGATCGCCGAGATGTCAAGCTTGATAGAGGCTATGCAGTACTGCGAAAATACTACCACCAAAATCATCGGTAAAAACGGCAGTATCGCGTAAATTTTAGGCGCGGTGGTCTCGGGATTTTGCACCGCTCCGTCAAATTCCATCACTTCGCCCACGTGCTCGCTACATACCCAGCCCTCTTTTTTATCGAGATATCTGTTCCAAAAAACGAGCGCGATACCCATCACGATCGAGGTCGGAAGCGCGGCCGGAATTTTATAAATGAAAACGTAATCTAAAATGCTAAGCTGCGTAGCCTTTGCCGCGGCGGCGGTCGATGCGCCGATGAGCACCATCGAGGCGGCTCCGGACATCGCGCAGATCGAGCCTACGGTGAGCTTGTTTAGTCCAAGCGAGATGAGCACAGGCCCTAGTAGCGCGAGACATAGCACGCCAAGCCCCACCGCGCTAGTGATAACCATGCTGATGAGCTTAGCCACCGCAAAGGCGACGAACACCATGACGTATGGATTTTTGATCCTAGCAAAGCGTTTCGTAGCTATAGAGACGAAAGCTTGGTTCGCGCCGATATGCGTCATGTAGCTAGCAAAGCCCACCATAAACATTATGATAAGGCCTAAATTTGCAAATCTGTTTGAGAACATGTATCGGATAAACTCGATGATGTTTAGGTATGCATTGCCCGTCGCTACGGCCTGTTTAGGCATGAAATTTCCCGTACCCAGCGCGACCGAACAGATCAGCATAAAAACG
>CAURMS010000097.1:0-5369 GCA_963526085.1 uncultured Campylobacter sp.
TTACCGCCTTGGCGTATTTCTCGCCCTTTTCATTCCACTCTTTTTGCCACTCCGCCTTAAGCGTCTCGTAGTCCAAGTTTTTCATTGATTTTCCTTAGGTTTGTTGTCCGCTTTTTCGCTGCGATTCGCGAAATTTTAGCCAAGACCGCTAACGCTAAATTTAACGTCTCTAAAGCCAGCAAATTTAGCGCGGCAAATAAGCAAAACGCTCTTAAAATTTGCCATCAACCCAAGCCTGCCAAATTTAAGACACGCAAATTTGATGGCAAAACCAGCCTCGTCCGCCTACTAGCTCCGCCAGAGCTTTGCTATCAGTTCGCTATCCTCGCGTGCTAGCTCAAATCCGAAAATATCGGTATTTTCAAGCAATCGCTCCTTGCTAGTAGAGTTTACTACCGCGCAAACCCCGTGTTGTACGAGCCAGCGCAAGATGATTTGTGACCGTGTTTTACCGTATTTCTCGCTGATTTGCGCGAGCGCGGGCTCTTTTAGCTCTTAGCCTGGTTTATATAGCAGCTCTACTTGCACGTCATGGTCGGCAACCTTGCCGCGCGCAGCAAAGCGCTGTAGATAGGAGCGAGAGAGCGTTTGATAAACCGCGGGTTTAACTTCGCTACCTTGCGCGATTTTGGCTAAATTTTCGACTCCGAATTCTCCAGGGTAATCGCAAATGCCGATCGACGCCACAAGTCCCCCGCGGTAAAGCCGCTGCAAAACGCCCCACGCAGAGCTAGCATCGCCAGCCCCTACGCGCAGCAAAAGCAGATCGACGTAGTCGGTATTTAGTTTTTTTAAGGAGCGTTCAAAGCTTTTTATCATGCCGCTTTCATCGCCGTTTTGAGCACCGAGCGAGCTTTGGATAAATAGCTGTCCGCGCTCTAAGCCGTTAGCCTCAAACGCGGCTGCTGCACCCTCCTCGCCCCCCGTCCGTATCGATCAGGCGGTAACCTAGCCCAAGAGCCGTCCCCAGCGCATTTTTGTCTTTCAAGTCATCAAATTTACCCGCACTAAGTCCGATGGTCGGCATCAAAATTCTATTATTTAGCGTAAGATATGGAGTCATGGCGGCAAGCCTCTCGCCGAGATTTTTCGCGCCGCTTAGATCTACGCCGTCCGTCAAATTTGTAGCGCCGATTTTGCCAGCCTGCTGGGCAAACAAATTCACTCCCGCAGCAAGTCCAGCCGCGTAGGTCGCAGCACCCTTTATGAAGTCCCTTCTTTTCATTTTAGCTCCATTTTTTGATCTTATCGCTTTTTACGCTTAAATTTGCAAACCAAACGGTGCCGTTGCGCCCAAATTTATTTAAAATCACGACAATTTAAATTTGATTCCACAAAACGAGGTCCGAAAAAGCCGCACTTGGATTTAAATTTTATCTAAATGCGGCCGAGTAGAAATTTACGCTCGCCAAACGGAGTCCAGGGCTAAAAAGTCAAATTTAGATCTCAAACGCGCACGAGCTTGGCTGTCCGCCTTCAAATCCCTTTTTAAACCACGTCATGCGCTGCTTTGACGAGCCGTGCGTGAACGAGTCTGGCGTCACACGGCCTTGGTATTTTTTCTGCAGCGCATCGTCGCCTATCGCGCTCGCAGCGTTTAGCGCCTCCTCGATGTCGCCGTCTTCTAGCACCTTGTAGCGCCCCATGTAGTGCGCCCAAACGCCCGCATAGCAGTCGGCCTGCAGCTCGACCTTGACTTGCAGCGCGTTTTGCTCTACCGGGCTTTTAGTGCGCGATTTTAGCTCGTTTACTTTACCGAGCGTTCCTAGCAAATTTTGCACGTGATGCCCGACCTCGTGGGCGATCACGTACGCCTGCGCAAAGTCGCCCGCGGCCTTGTATTTAGCCTCTAGCTCTTCAAAAAAGCTGAGGTCGAGATAGACTTTTTTATCCGCCGGGCAGTAAAAAGGCCCCATCTGCGAGCTAGCTGTGCCGCACGCACTAGAAACGCCGTCTCTAAAAAGCACCAAGCTAGGCTCTTTGTACTGCGCGCCGCCCGCCTTAAACACCTTGCTCCACACGTCCTCGGTCTGCGCCAACACCGCCGAGACGAAGGCGACCTTTTCCTTCTCCTGCGGGCTATCTAACGCCGCTCTTTGAGTGCCCGCGCCGCCGTCATCAAGTAGCGCGAGAGGGTTAAAGCCCATAAAGTACGCGACCGCGCCGATAACTAACACCACGCGACCGATATTTGAGCCCAGCAAAAATCTGATAATCGGTATGAGCGCGCCCAGCGAGCCCATGCTGTTTACGCTGTTTTGCCTTCTATCCTCGACGTTGTCGCTTCGTCTGCTATCTTGCCATTTCATTTTTTACTCTTTCGTTTTGGATTTTTTCTTAAATTTAGCCGCGGGTTGTGCTGTTCTCTTGTCGCTTGGTGCTAAATTTAGGGCATATTTTAGCGACTATTTATAAATTTATCGCTTTAGCCCGCTGTTTCGCACAAATTTGACGCGGTAAATTTGATGGTAAAAATTGAGTTTAAACAAAGCAAAACGGCGCGGCACAAAATAATCTCGCACAGCCGAGCCATCAAATTTGAAGTTTCAAATTTAAAATATACCCCAAAATTCTCGCTAGCAAGATCCCAAAAACTATACCGATGCCGTCTGCGACGATATCTAACAGGCTAAAATAGCGATTTGGCACAAACGACTGCATGATCTCTATCTGGATACCGTAAGCTAGCAAAATAGCGATCTTTGCGCCCAAATTTAGCCTACAAAAGCCAAAATGCAAAGTAACGTAAAGCGCAGCGAATGCAATGAAGTGATTTGCCTTGTCCCAGCTGTTTTCTATGAGTTTTATCTGCGCTGGCGTGAGGGCCAGATACTCGATCGCTATCAAAAACATAAAGAAAAATGCGGCTGAAATTTTAGAAAGATTCATGGATTTTAATGGTTTGCGTTTAACCAGAAGCGCCGTTTTAAGCGCTTCTAAATTTATTAAATTTAACTCTTACATCTTATCTTTTGCAGCGATACCCATTAGCCCTAGAGCCGTTTTTATCGAGAGTGCGACGACGGCGAAAAGCTTTAAAAGCTCGTCTTCGTTTTCGCTGCCTACGACGCGATTTTCGTTGTAAAACTTATGAAAATTCGCCGCCAAGCTCTTTAGGTAGTCGCAAATTTTATTTACCGCGCGCGTGTTAAAACTATCGACCAGGATATCGTTTAGCGTGAGCGCCTCAAATAGCAAATTCTTGCCGTCTTCGTTCAAATTTGCAAATTTCACGCCCGCGACATCGGCGACGTTTTTGCCCGCTTTTGCGAAAATTTGATTGATCCTGGCGTGCGCGTAGTTGATATAAAATATCGGGTTTGAGCTGTCCTCGCGCTTTAGCTCGTCCACGTCAAACTCCAGGTGCGTGTCGCAGCGCTTGCTAAGAAACATAAATCTAAGCGCCTCGTAGCCGATCTCCTCGACCACGTCGCTCATCAGCACGACGTTGCCCGCGCGCTTGCTCATCTTGTAGGCTTCGCCGTCTTTTAGCAGGCTCACCATCTGTGAAAGTATGATCTCAAGGCGATTTTCGTCGTATCCTAGCAGATGCAGCGCCGCCTTCATGCGCGCGATGTAGCCGTGATGATCGGCACCCCAGATGTTGATGCAGCGATCAAATCCGCGCCTAAATTTATCGTCGTGATACACCACGTCGCCGGCTAGGTAGGTGCCGCGACCGTCCTCGCGCACGATGACGCGGTCTTTTTCGTCGCCTACTTCGCTTGATTTTAGCCAGATTTTACCCTCGCTCTCGTATATACCGTTCTCGCTTTTTAGGCGATCTAACGTAAGAGGGAGCTTGTCATAGTAGCTCTTTTCGCTAGCCCAGTTTTCGATAAAAATTTGCGCATCGGCTAAATTTTGCTTGATCAAAACCAGCACTCTATCCTTACCAAACTCGGCGAGTTCTAGATTTCGGCTCTCGTCGTAAAATATCTCTTTGCCAAATTTCTCCATCGCCTCTTTCGCGATAGGCTCAATGTAGTCGCCGCGGTAAAATTTCTCCGGATACGCCACACTCTCGCCGAATAAATTTTCGCGCGCCCAAAGCGATATGGACGTGCCTAGAAGCTCGATTTGATTGCCTGCGTCGTTGATGTAGTATTCAGTCGCGATATTTTCGCCGATGTGAAGCCCGACGCGAGCTAGCGTATCGCCGAAAACCGCGCCCCTAACGTGTCCGATGTGAAGCGGGCCGGTCGGGTTTGCGCTGACGTACTCGAGCAAAATTTTCTCGCCGCTAGTTCCGCCGCCTTTTGCAAACTCGTTCGGATTTGCAAGGCTAGCCGAGGCAAATTTATCCAAAAATGCAGGCTTTAGTTTGAAATTTATATATCCGTTTAGCGCCGTAGCCTCAAAAACTTCGCTATTTTCAAATTTAGACGCTAGCTCGGCGGCGATGGCTACTGGGGATTTTTTGAGCTGTTTTGCTAAGCTAAAAGTAGGCATCGCGTAGTGCGCCAAGCCCTTATCTTTTGGCTTTTCCAGCGCAAAATCAAACTCCACGGCGCCTTTTATCTCGTTTATTACGCTTTTTTTCAACGCCTTTCCTTACGCGTTTTTAGCCGTATCTTCAGTCTTTGCGGCAGTTGCGGTTTCTTCTTTTTTCTCTTCTACTTTTTCTACGTTCTCGGCTTTTTTATCGTCTTCCATTTCCGATTTGAAGCTCTTTATTCCCTTACCTAGGCCTTTTGCGAGCTCGGGGATCTTTTTCGCTCCAAAAAGCAAGACCACGATAAGTAAAATAATAAGCAATTGTTGGACGCTTGGACCCATTTTTTCTCCTTTTGATTTTCGTTATATTAGCATAATTTTATCAATTATTCCATTTGTTAATAATCTCTTTTGCGTCTAAATTTGACGTTTTTAAGCGCATCGAGCGCAAAATCCCGCGCAAATTTTCATAGCAGTTTTGCAAGTCGTCGTTTATCAAAAAATAATCATACTCTAAGATATGCTCCATCTCGCCAACCGCGTTTATCAGCCGCTTTTCGATAGTTTCTGCGCTATCGGTACCGCGATTTTGCAGCCTTGATTTTAGCTCGTTTTTGCTAGCAGTCGTGATAAAAACGGAGGTGATATTTTTGGCAAATTTTGATTTTGCGATATTAAAGCCCTGCACGTCGATGTCAAAAATCGCTATCTTACCCTCTTCAAGCGCCTTTAAAACGGGCTTTAGCGAGGTACCGTAGTAGTTGTCGTGCACGCACGCCCACTCCAAAAACTCATCCGCATCTATCCCTTTTTTAAACTCGTCTTTGCTTGTAAAATAATAATTCACACCCTCGGTCTCGCCCTGTCTCGGCGCTCTCGTTGTGCTTGATATCGAAAAATAAAGATCGTTTTCCTCTTTTAAAAGGCGGCTT
>CAURMS010000098.1:0-5288 GCA_963526085.1 uncultured Campylobacter sp.
ACTTGCGTGAGAGAGAGCGCGGTTACGGCGTTTTTCACTCGCTCGTCGGCGGCAAATATCCCCGTAAATATGGCGCTTTGTAAAAAACTAGGTCTAAAAGAGGAGCTCTACTCGATCTCTATCCCGCTAGGAGCCACTATAAACATGGGCGGAGCGGCCGTAACCATCGGTATCTTGGCGCTTGCAGCGGTAAACTCGATCCCGTCTATCACGGTTGATTTTGGCGACGCGTTACTGCTTTGCTTTATCTCGGCTCTGGGCGCGTGCGGAGCTTCTGGCGTCGCGGGCGGTTCGCTACTGCTAGTGCCGCTTGCTTGCGCGCTATTTGGTATCGGTAACGACATCGCGATGCAGGTTGTCGGCGTAGGATTTATCATCGGCGTGATCCAAGACTCGGTAGAAACAGCCGTAAATAGCGCCTCAGACGTGCTTTTCACCGCCGTAGCTTCAGAGACCATAGAGTAAATTTAAGGCAACAAAATGAACGTTTGGGACTTGACCCCGCTTTTTAAAAACGAAAAAGAGCTGGAGAGTTCAGCTCTTTCTTTGCAAAGCGAGTGCGAAAAATTTGAAGCCAAATACTCGGATAAATTTTTAAATTTAAGCGACGAGGAGTTTTTTGCCGCGCTTAACGAGTATGAAAATTTGCTAGAAAACATCGCTCGCGTGCAAATTTACGTGAGCCTAGTTTTCTCAAAAGACACCTCAAAGGGCGCGTTTTACGCCAAATTTGACGAGCTAAGCTCAAAAGCGCAAAATCACCTACTCTTTTTCGAGCTTAAATTTAACGAATTTGACGAAGTCAGACAAAACAAAATCATCGCAAAAAGCCAAAGACTTGGCTACTATCTAGATAATATCGCAAAAGAAAAAGCTCATCAGCTAAGCCTAAAAGAGGAGCAAATTTTACTGCGCACGGCAAACACCGGCGCGGAGGGCTTCTCGCGGCTTTTTGACGAGACGCTAAGCGCGCTTAAGTTTAAATTTAAAGGCAAAATGCTGGGCGAAGAGGAAATCTTATCCAAGCTTCACAGCCCAGACCGAGCCGAGCGAAAAGCAGCCGCAAAGAGCCTATCAGACGGCTTAGCGCCGCAGCAGCATCTGCTTAGCTACATCTATAATATGATAAAAACCAGCCTAAAAACTAGCTGCAAGCTGAGAAAATTTGATCTGCCCGAAAGTCCGCGACATTTCTCAAACCAAACGACCAAGGCTAGCGTAGACGCGCTGATCAAGGCCGCCGAGACGAGCTTTGATCTGCCGATCAAATTTTACGAAAAAAAGCGCAAAATTTTAGGCTTTAAAAAGCTCTACGACTACGATAGATACGCGCCGCTGGGCGAAAGCAAGAGCGTTTATAAATTTGACGAATGCAAAAAAATCGTACTTGAGACTTTTTCTAAATTTAGCCCAAAATTCGGCGAGATAGCCGCTCGCGCGTTTAAAGAGGGTTGGATCGACGTCTATCCGACCCAAAATAAACGAGGCGGCGCCTTTTCGCAGTCAGGCGTCGCAAAAGCCCACCCATACGTGCTTTTAAACCACACCGACGAGAGGCGGGATCTTTTTACGCTAGCGCACGAGCTAGGTCACGCCGCGCATCAAAATCTAGCCTATGAAAGCGTCGGATTTCTAAACGCCGACACGCCGCTAACTACGGCCGAGACGGCATCGGTCTTTTGCGAGATGCTGGTTTTTGATCACGTCAAAAGCACGCTAAAAGGCAAAGAAAAAACCGCCCTGCTCGCTGGCAAGATCGAGGATATCTTCGCCACGCTTTATCGCCAGATAAACTTCACGACCTTTGAGCGCCGAGTTCACGCGCATGATGGCGAGATCAGCGCCGAGGAGCTAAATAAAATTTGGCTCGAAGAAAGCGCGAAAATGTTCGGCAAAAGCGTCGCGCTAAACGACTACTACAAAATTTGGTGGAGCTACATCCCGCACTTTATCCACACGCCGTTTTACTGCTACGCCTACTCGTACGCACAGCTTTTGGTGCTGGCGATTTTTGGGCTTTATAAAAGCGGCAAATGCGAAAATTTCGTGCAAATTTACACCGAGTTTTTAAGCTCGGGCGGCTCGCGATCGCCAAAAGAGCTGGTCGGAATGTTTGGCTTTGATATCGAGGACGCTGCATTTTGGCAAATCGGCATAAACGAGGTTAGAAAGCTAGTTGAGGAGTTTTGCAAAGAAGCGTAGCGAACGCAAATTTGACGCGCTTTGGGGAGTAAATTTAAAAGCGCGGCCAAATTTAACTAGCCGAACCGAGTATAAGGCGACAAATTTGACGCTAAATTTTGCGTTAATTTAAGGTCAAATCCGGCGCCGAGACAGACGGCAAAATTTAAAAAGGTACAAAAGGAGGTAAAATGCTTGATGAGATTTTAGACGACGAGAGATTTGCAGCGATGATGAAGGAGCATGTTTTTGAGTGCGTGGAGTATCTGCTAAAAAACGACCGCTCCTTTTCGGCGATGGCCAACCTTGATCTGGTTAAATTTAACCCCGAGCTGCCGGAGTATATTAGCAGCACTTTTACGGCGCCCGTGATCGTCTTTACGCTTGCCGGCTACACTTTTAGCAGCGCCAAGCTAACTCCGGAGGAGCTAAGCTTTGAGGCTGGCTTCGGTAAGGAAAATTTTGCCAGCGTCGTTAGCTTTCCGCTTGGAGCTATCGTTCAAATTTTAGTAGAAAACAGCCCGATTTTAGTAAATTTTTCCGTATACAAAACTCAAAAAAGCCAGCTCGAAAAGTCGATGTCGGCGCTGATGTCAAACCCGAATAATAAAGACCTATTTAAAAAGTGAGCAAAATTTTATCCGCCGCTTTGCTCGCGCTATTTTTATAGGTTTACTTTTATATACTTTTCCTTCGTTGAGCCGAGCGATATTAGTTTTGCCGAGATAGGCGGCTTTATAGCGCCTACTGCGCTTTGCATTTGCTTTTCGACAGATACAGGCTTCATCTTAAATTTACTAAATTTGCTTAAGCAAAATATTATCCTATTTGCACCGGTTTTACCAACAGCAACCCTTTTATTTCTTAATATAAAAAATTGATTTATAATTTTTAAATTAAATTCCAATCTTTTAATCAAACTATAAACAAATATTTATTATCATTTCGCATTTAAGAGCAAATGAATATCAAAACTATCGTTAATAAGGACAGGAATGAATCATCTTAAATTTTCTCTTGCCGCTTTGCTTCTTTTGTCAAATTTAAATGCAAAAGAGGCCGAAGTCGAGCTAAAAGAAGTAACGGTTAGCGGCGAAGCAGGCGCTGAGAATGATCCGATGCAAAAAAAGTCGGCCAAAGCGTAAAAAGCACTAAAGAACTAACCAAAACGCAGGTTTCTGATAACAAAGACCTAGTGCGATACGAAACGGGCGTAACAACCGTGGAGGCTGGGCGTTTCGGTCAGAGCGGCTACGCGATAAGAGGTGTGGAGGAAAACCGCGTGGCTATAACCGTAGATGGACTCCATCAGGCTCAAACGCTAAGCTCGCAAGGCTTTAAGGAGCTATTTGAAGGATACGGAAACTTTAACAACACCCGCAACGGCGTAGAGTTTGAAACGCTAAAACAAGCCACCATCACAAAAGGCACGGACTCAGTTCGCACGGGCTCAGGCTCTCTTGGTGGTTCGGTGATGTTTGAAACAAAAGACGCAAGGGATCTTTTGCTAGATAAGGACTATTTTTACGGCTACAAGGGCGGCTATAATACTGCCGATAATCAAACCATGCACTCGCACACCCTAGCCGGTAGGTTTAAGTGGTTTGACATCCTAGCCGTACAAACCAAGCGCAGACATCACGAGACGGAAAACTACGGCTACAAAGACTATGACGACAGCGTACTGGGTAGAACCAGAGAAAAGGCCGACCCGTACTACATCAAAAAGACGAGCAGCCTCATTAAGCTAGGCTTCCAGCCTCACGAGGAGCATAGATTTACCTTTATGTCAGATACCTACAAAAACCGATCTCAAGGCAAAGACCTATCATACACGCTTACGCTTTCTAGCAACAGGGACGAGATCATAGATACCGGTCTAAGATACAACGACGATATGATGGATAGGAAAAATCGCGCTTTTGCATATGAAAATTTTAGCGAAACTCCGTTGTGGGATACGATGAAATTTACGTACTCCAACCAAAAAATCAAATCTCGCGCCAGAACCGAGGAGCACTGCCAAGCAGGAGAAAACTGCCCTGAGATTTCAAACCCTATCGGACTTCAGGTTAAAAACAACAAAGTAGTCGATAAGTACGGCGGCGAAGTAACCTTGCAAAGAACCCAAGAAGTAGATCCGCAGTACGGCGGTCTAACGTGGGTGAACAGAATCGTAGATAGCCAAGGAAACGTCCATGATCAGAACAAATTTAGCATCAATCAAAACGTTAGCAATACATGGCTTGACTGCTCGGTATTTGACTGTTCACAGCCAAATATCGACGTGCTAAAATACGACTACGCCACCGAGCAATACATAAAATCAACTGTCCCGCTAGATAAAAGCTACACCGACGCGCGAACAGGTAAGACGTTTAAACAAAGCTCCGAGAGCGGATATCTCATCACTCCATACGGCAAAGGCTACATAAGCCGCGACTGGAAAGAGCGAGATCTAGATACAAACACCAAACAGTTTAACTTAGACTTTAACAAATACGCCAAAACGGGTGACGTAGAGCACGATATCGCATACGGACTAAGCTTTGCTAAAACCGAAAAATCCATGACAAACAAGCAAGGCTACGACACTACAAATAACCAATGGTGGGCGCCTAAGACTCTAGGTACGGATTTTACCGGTACGCCGTATACGTGCGAAAACGCGCCGCTAACACTACTTTACGCGCTTTGCCCTAGAACCGAACCGCTCACGTCGTTTTTAATCCCTGTTAAAACAAAAGAAGGCGCGCTATACCTCAACGACGATATGCGAGTAAACGACTGGTTGGGGATAAATTTAGGCTACCGCTACGACAAGATAAAATATAAACCAAACTACGTCCCGGGCTCTACGCCTAAAATCCCCGACGATATGGTGCTAGGTCTTTTCGTGCCGTATAATCCTAGCCCAGAGCCAAAATGGTGGGACTACGCGGATAGGGATGAGTGGAAAATAGCTCACGACGCATGGAAGCAAGAAGCGCCTAATAACGCGCTGGCAAATATAAAATACATCGCTCAAAATAAAAAATTTACCAACAGCTCTTATGCCATCGGAGCCGATATCGATCCGCTGGATTACTTTAGAGTGCAGCTAAAAT
>CAURMS010000099.1:0-5269 GCA_963526085.1 uncultured Campylobacter sp.
CGCGACCTTGCGGCCCGCTATACCGTCCGAGCCGCACCCATAGGCAAAACCGTGCGTCATCACCGCGTCGATCCATGATTTTAAAATGGGAGGGCAGGAGAAGTTGTGAAGCGGAAACTGCAAAACGAGGGCGTCGTGGGCTCTGATGAGCTCTTGCTCGCACGCGGCGTCGATATCGCCGCCTCCGTAAACCTGTGTCAAATCATGAACGCTAAAGAGCTGCGGCTCTTTGAGAGCCTCTTGCAGTAGACGTTTATTTATGACCGAGTTTTGGATGCCCGGGTGGGCTAAGATGATTAGAGTTTTCATTTTTCTCCTTTTTGATCAATCAAATTTTAACCGTCGGCAAGCGCCGCCTTAAGCTCGCAAATACGCTGTTTCAAACCCAACGGGATAAATTTACACTAGACGAGGACGCGGTATCGCAAGGCTCTGGTTTCAGATTCTAGCGAGGTAAATTTGCGCCGGCGGCACTACCGTAGAGCTATTAAGCACGGTGTTTCAAACTCCAATGGGGTAAATTTTGCACCGTTGATAGGCTTGCCGCTCTCTTTTAGCGCTTCGTTTCAAACCCCTTCGGAGCAAATTTTAGCGAACTTGGCTTAAATTTGAGCGGAGCATCGCGCGGTTTAGTGACGCAAATTTAGCGCATTTTCACAAAAACGCTTGCAGATTTTTCAAATTTTCTTTTATGGATGCTGGGCGGTAGAGCGCTGAGATAACGGCGATGTAGTCGGGATTTAGTGCGGCGATTTGCGCGATATTTGCCGCGTTTATGCCGCCGATCACGCAAACCGGGATACGTAAAATTTCCTTTGCGCGCCTGATCGTTTCAAATTTACAAAGCGGGGCGTTTGGTTTGGTCGGGCTCGCAAACAGGGCGCCAAATGCCGCGTAAGAAGCGCCCTCGTCCTGCGCTTTTAGGGCTAAATTCAGATCGTCGTAGCAGCTAACGCCGATAAATGCGTCCTCGCCTAGGATCTTGCGAGCGGCCTTTACTCCGCCGTCGTCTTTGCCGATGTGTACGGCGTTTGCGCCTATTTTGGCGGCGAATTTGACGTCGTCGTTTACGATAAATCTCGCGCCGTAGCGCTCGCAAAGCTCTTTTAGCGCAACAGCTACGCGCTCTTTTTTGGGTTCAAGCTTGGTGCGGTACTGTAAAAGCTTTACGCCGCACTCTAGCAGCTCCCCGGCCTGCGCTAGCACGCTACTCTCTGGCGTTAGGATATCATCCGTGATAGCGTAAATTTCAGCCACGGTTTGCGCCTGCGGCTTTATGATCTAGCAGCCGCACGCCGAAATTTGAGTCGTGAGCGTTTTTGATCGCGTTTGCGACGAAGGCTTTGGCGCGCTTGATTGCCGTTATCTCGTCTGAACCACACGCTAGGGCGCATGTGATAGCCGTGGCGAAGCTGCACCCCGCGCCGTGCATGATTGTGGGACGTTCTAGCGGCTCGCCAAATTTAACTATCTCGCCGCTTTTTTTATAAAGCGTATCCTCGCAAATCTCGCTCGTTCGCGTGCGTTTTAGCACGATGTCGCAGGGCAGATCGGTGCTCAAAATTAACCGCTCGCCGTCAAAATTTAACCCCAAAATGCGCGCTTCGTCTAAATTTGGCGTCGCGATACGAGCTAGGCTTAAAAGCTCCTTTAACGCGTTTATGGCGCCCTCTTGTAGCAACTTGGCGCCTGATTTTGCCACGCAGACTGGATCTATCACGGTCGGTATGCCGCGGTTTTGCTCTAGCCAGGCTTTGACGCATGCTATGAGCTGTTCGTTAAAGAGCATGCCGATCTTTACGGCGTCAAATTTTAGCTCGGCGCAGACTGCTTCTAGTTGCGCGTTTAAAAACTCTGGCGTTACGGGCATCACCGCGCTCACGCTGTTTGTGTTTTGCGCGGTTAGCGCCGTGATCGCAGTCGCGCTGTAGCAGCCGTAGGCCTCGCAGGTTTTTATGTCGGCTTGCACGCCGGCACCCCCGACGCTATCGCTGCCTGCGATGATTAGGATATTTTTTTTAGGATTTTTCATTGTTTTGCCTTGAGCGGTTTTTGTTAAATTTGTCTTTGGGCGAATTTATTTGTCGCCAAAATCCTTGCCAAACTCGACTCCAAGCTCCCTTAAATTTACGGGGCCGTTTCCTTGCGACTCCATCGGCGGCGGCAGAGTTTGCGGCTGCGTTTGCGTAGGCTGCTCGCTTGTAGGGTTTTGCTCGGTTTGATCGTTTTTTGTGGCGTTATTTTCGGCTTTTTTCGGCTTTTTCTTTGTTTTTTCGTCTTCTAGCTTTTTGCCGGTTAGGCACTCGTAAATTTCCGCGTGATTTTTCTTTGCCCAGTCTTCTTTGACCTCGATTTTTTGGTAATCTTTGTTGGTAGGGGAGGCAAGGCCGTTTTTAACTAGGGTTTTGTTTAGGATTCTGCTTTCGTCGCTTACCTCGCACAGCCATCTATCGCCTAGATTTTTTAGCGTGAGTACGTAGTAGTTGCGCTCCGGATGAAATATCTTTTTAATCTCTTTGTCGTAGGATTTGGTGAAATTTTCCAGCTCTTTTTTGTCTTTTATGCATTTTGCGCCGTTATAAAATTTGACGTTTGCAAGCTTGCAAGGGGCGATCACGGCGGCGTTTAGCCTAAAGATAAATGTATCGTAGTCTAAAATTTTTTCTAAAAACAGGATTTCTTTGGTAACTTTTTCGCGTTTGGGTTTTGTTGTCTGCGTGATTTGCATGTCGGTAAACTGGGCGACCAAATTTACCGACAGCAAGGATAAAGCGCAAAATTTAAGCAGAGTAAAAAATGCGCTTTTTTTCATTATTTTAGATCGTATTTTTCTAGCAGTTTATCGTAGCTGCCGTCTTTTTTCATCTCGTCAAGCGCGGTGTTTATTTTAGCGATTAGATCGGCTTGTTTGTCTTTATCAAATGCTATAGAAAAGCCTTCGCTACCGTCGGTTTCTTTATAAAACTCCTCAAGTTCCGGATTTTTCTTTAAAAAGCCGTAACCGATCGAGCTATCTAGCACGACTGCGTCTATCTTGCCTTTTTTTAGTCCCATGATTAGCGGAACAGGATCCTCGGCAGGAACGACTTTAGCGCCTGCGATAGCGTTAGCGGCGATCTCTTGGACGGTGCCTTGTTGTACGCCTACTCTTTTGCCGTTTAGAGCGTCTTTGCTCGCGATAGCGTCGTTGCCTTTAGCGCGCAAGTAGATGTTTTCCGTCGCATAGTAAGCCTGCGTGAAATCGATAGATTTGCGTCTATCGTCGGTTGCGCTCATCGCGCTTGCTACGGCGTCGATCTTGCCCGTTTTTAGAGCTGGGATGAGGCCGTCAAAGCTCATATTTACGATCTTGTACTCAAAACCCGCGCGTTTAGCAAGTTCGGCTACTAGATCCATGTCAAAGCCGGTGATCTTGTTTTGCTCGTCCACGTACTCAAACGGCGGATAGTTGGCGGCTGTACCGATCTTTAGCTCGGCGGCGCCAAGCGTAGCTAGAGCCGCTAAAAGCAGCACAAAAATCTTTTTCATTTTCTCTCCTTTAAATTTGGTTTTCAAATTTAAGCCCGCATATTGGTGCGGGCTTGTTAATTTACTTTAAGCCGTATTTTTCCATCATCTTGTCAAATTCGCCGCTCTTTTTGAGTTCCTCTATGGCGGCGTCTATCTTGCCGATTAGCTCCAGGTGTTTGCCCTTATCAAACGCTACGGCAAAGCCCTCGGTGCCGTCTGGAAGCTTTAAAAACTCTTCTAAATCAGAGTTTTGTTTTAGATACTCGTAGCCGATCGGGCTATCTGTTAGCACTACGTCTATTTTGCCCGCTTTTAGTGACAAAATCGCAGCCGCTACGGTCTCTGCAGGCACGGCTAGGTCGCCGCAGATTGATTTAGCCGCGCTCTCTTGCAAGGTACCTATTTGCGCGCTTATTTTTTTGAGATGCATATTGGTCGCATTTACGTCGGTGCCCTTTTTGCGGATGAAAAGATTATCCGAAAAATAATAAGGCTTCGTAAAATCGACCGATTTTCTTCTCTCCTCAGTCGCGCTCATACCGCTTAGCGCGGCGTCTATCTTGCCTGTTTTTAGAGCGGGGATTAACCCGTCAAAGCTCATGTTTTGCACGTCAAATTTGACGCCGATTTTCTTGCCGACAGCCTCTATCATATCGATTTCAAAGCCTACGATCTTGTTGTGCTCGTCGATATACTCAAACGGCGGGTAGTCCGCGCTCGAGCCTACTTTTATCGTTTGCTGTACCGCTACGGGGGTTGCCTCGTTTTTTACTGCGGCGTCTTTGCTCGCTTTTTCATTCGAGCTTTGACCGCAGCCTGAAAGCATCAAAGCAGCGGCTACGAAAACGAAAAGTTTTTTAAATTTGCCGGCGGACGAAGCCGCAACGATGTTTTGTGACATTTTGACCTCCTTTTAGTGGTTTAAAATTTTACCTAGAAAATCCTGCAAACGCTGATTGCTAGGGTTTTCAAATACGTTTTTAGGCGTGTCGTCCACGGCTATTTTTCCGTCGTGCATGAAAAATATCCTATTTGCCACGTTTTTAGCAAAACCCATCTCGTGGGTGACGACTAGCATCGTGATACCCTTTGCTGCAACGTCCTTCATGATGTCTAGTACTTCGCCGATCATCTCGGGATCTAGCGCGCTGGTCGGCTCGTCAAAGAGTATAACCTCGGGATTCATCGCGAGGCTTCTAGCGATTGCTATACGCTGTTTTTGACCGCCCGAGAGCTTGTGTGGGAAGGCGTATTTTTTATCGCTTAGCCCCACGCTTTTTAGTAGCTCGTCGGCTCTTTTTTCAGCGCTTTCTTTATCCAAAATTCCCGCTTTTATCGGAGCTAGGGTTAAATTTTGCAAGACGTTTTTATTTGCAAAAAGGTTAAAGTGCTGAAAAACCATGCTCACTTTTTGACGGATTTTATTTATATCCGTTTTTTTGTCCGTTATATCCTCGCCGTTTATCTTGATATGCCCGCCGCTTGGCTCTTCCAGGCGGTTTATGCAGCGCAAAAACGTGCTCTTGCCGCCGCCGCTTGGTCCTATGATAGCGATGATTTCGCCTTGTTTGATATCTACGCTGATGTCGTCTAGGACGCGCAAATCGCCGTAATTTTTACTCAAATTTCTAATCTCAATCATGGCGATTTAGCCTCCTCTCTAAAATTTTAACCAAAAACGTAAAGAACTTCACGCTGACGTAGTAAACTATGCCCGTGAAAATGACTGGCTCCGGGCTATAAAACACCGCTTGTAGGC
>CAURMS010000100.1:0-5266 GCA_963526085.1 uncultured Campylobacter sp.
GGTAGGTAGCAAAGCTCGTAAATGCGCCCAAAAACGACGAAAACGCGATACCGATGATAAGAAGCGTGGCGATGGATTTGCCTTTTTTAGAGAGTTTAAAGATCAGCACCGAAAGTATCGCCGCGCTAAAAAAAGCAAACACTCCGTAGTAAAAATCGGGAAGCTTTAAAAGATAGGCCGCCACGGCGCCAAAAGTCGCGGCGGATGCGATGCCGATGATGTAGGGGTCTGCTAGCGGGTTTAAAAATACGCTTTGCACGACGACGCCCGAGCTTGCTAAAAGCATACCGATCAAAAATGCCATGATGACGCGCGGCAAGCGGATTTCGAGCAGGATGGTTTCCTTTATCTCGTCTATCTCGCTGCCGCTTGCAAATTTGATGATATCTTGCCACGAGATATCGGCCCCGCCTAGGCTAAGCGAAAATATAAAAAGCAGCGCCGTAAGCGCCGCCAAAACCGCCGTAACTCCGTTTTTAGTAGGCATACTTAAACTCTACGTAGTAGTTTCTCTCGTCTGCGGGCTCGTATATATCCTCTAGCTCGCTTTGATAGGAGTTGTATTTTTTGTTGAATAAATTTTTAACTCCTGCAGAGACCGAAAATCCGCCTTTAAATTTATACTTTGCGCCAAGATCCACTAGCGTTCTAGATACGGTTTGCGTCTCGTAGCCTGAGATATCTGTCACGCCAGAGTAGATCGCTCTTTTTAGCTTTGATAGGTATTTGACGTCAAGGAGTAAATTTAGATCCTTGATCGGCTCATAGTCGAGGCTAGCGACAAATTTGCTCTTTTGTACGGTCGGCACCTCCATGCCCTTGTTGCTACCTTTTTTAAATTCGGCTTTTACGTAGGAGAAGGTCTGGCTGGTTTTTAGATTGTCTAAAATTTGCTGTTCGGCGTAGAGTTCGGCTCCGTATCTCCTGACGTCGTCTAAATTTATAAAAAACCATCCGTCGGTTATGTTATTTGTGAGCGTTCTGGTGTAAATTTCGTTTTTCGTATCGGTTAAAAACACGGTCGCGCTTATGAAATTATCATAGATCATGTCCCTCACGCCAAGCTCGTAGGTTTGGTAGGTTTCTGATTTTAGATTATTTACTACGTAGTTGGTTCTGTTTGGCTTATCTACAAACTGAACTGGCGAGGGCGAGACGAATCCGCGCTCAAATTTAAAATAAACGTTGCCGGTGTCGGAGTATTTAAAGCTAGGCGTTATCTCAAAAGCGTGGTTGTCCGAGTTTTTCTTGCCTTTAAAGGACGAATCGTTAACTATCGTTCGGCCTGGCGTCATCTTTACGACGGAGTTTGAGCGTCTATCCATATCGTTTCTAGCTAGCTCGAGCCTATATCCCGCGCTCAAAGAAAACATATCGGTAAAGTCGTGCTTTTCTAACACGTAAAACGAATGCGTTTTCTTTTCTACGTCAAATTTGGTCGTGACGTCGGCGCTTACCGTGATAGGTCCGCGTCTGCTCGTAGATTTCGAGAGTATAGATCTTTTGGCCTCTTGTCTTAAAAAATCGTAGCCGAATATAAAATCTCCTCTGCCGTAGCCGTATTTGCCCTTAAATTTAGCCCCGGCTTGTTTATCGGTTAGCCCTAGCGCTCCGCTGTCGCCGTTTTTGTAGGCGCTATAGGAGTCCATGGTTAGCTTTTGATAATAAGGCGATAGATTAAACGTCAGCGCGTCGTTTAAATTTATAGAGTAGTCGGCGTTTACGCTAACTCTTTTGTTTAGGTAGTCGGTTTTGCTTGATCCTGCTTGCCTTCTATCCTGCTCTAGCTGAGCTTTGCTTAGAGCGCCGGTGGTGCGGCTTTTGTCTTTAAAATAGCTTGAGTTTATAGATAATGCCTGATCGTCCGTTATCTGATAGGTTAGGCCGCCCGAGACGTAGTCCTCTTTGGTTTTATCCCCGCGTCTATATCCGTTTGAGTCAGATTTTTTCGCGTTTAGTTTTAAAGATAGCGCGTCGGTTACTCCGCCGCCGACGTTTAGGGCTACGTCTTTATAGGAGTAGGAGGCTAGCTTGCTAGAGACGCCCGCGTAAAATTTCTTTTTGCTCTTTTTGGTGATGATATTTATCACGCCTCCCATCGTGCCGCTACCGTATAGCACGGTGCCGCCTCCCGGGACTATCTCTATCCTATCTACGTCCTCGATAGGTATCATATCTACGGGGATCCTAGTAGGCGTAGTGTCGATCATGTTTAGCGCGACGCCGTCCACCATCACCTTTACGGTCGTGGTCGATCTAGCCGACGAGCTCCTTCTGGAGCCTTGTCCGCGCATATCTACGTTGTTGCCGTTTAGGCTGACGCCCGGAGCTTTTTCTAGCGCTTCTTTGATATCGCGGTATCCTCTATCCTCTATCTCTTTGGCGGTTATTACCGTTACGTTTCTAGCCTCGTCTTTTAGCGCGCTCTCAAAGCCAGTCGTGGTTATGACGGTGGCGTCTAGTCTCGTGGAGCCATCCTCTGCGGCGTATAAATTTAGACTCGCTATCAGCGAAAGCGCGATAGCTCCTTTGCTTGATTTAGCAATCATAGTTGTTCTCCTTAGTTAAATTTACAGGGAGATAAAACAGGGTTCATTTTCTATCCTTTGGGCTTTTTCTTGATATTTAGCTCGACGTTTTGCGTGCCGCTATCTTTTAAAATAGAGATCAAATTTACGACCTTGCCGTAGTTTATCGCTTCATCTGCGTTTAGTTTGACGCTCTCTTTTTGCTTTGGGGTCAAATTTGCGATTTGAGCGGCTAGATCCGTCAAATTTAAACTCTTTTGCTCGCCGCCTACGCTTAAAAGTACTTCGCCGCTAAGCAGATAAAAAACCTCGACGTTTTTGGTCTCTTTTTCGTCCAAATTTGACGCGCTTTGGGGTAGGGCGATGTCGATGTGGGCAAATTTGTTAAAAGAGGTCGTAACCATAAAAAATAACAAAAGTACGAATATCACGTCGATCAAATTTAACATCGAGATGCCGGCGTATCTGGCTTTATCTCTGCGGACATACTTCACAGCTTCTCCTTTCAAAACTGCGGCCAAACAGGCTCATAATGCGGTTTAGATCGTTTAGGATGAAATCTATTTTCTTGCTAATCATAAGAAAAAATATCACGCAAGGAATCGCCACAATAAGCCCAAAAGCCGTCGTATAAAGCGCCTCGGAGATACCGACCGCAACGAGCGGAGCATCCACTCCGCCGCTAAGTCCGCTAAAGGCCTTTATCATGCCGACTATCGTGCCCAGTAGCCCTAGCTGCGGGCTCGCGCTCGCGCAAAGCCCCAGTATCCACGTACGCCGCTCAAGCGAGGCTAGCTGCATGGATACGGCCTCCTCTGCGATGTAGTCGATCTGCGTTTTGCTGGCGCCTTCGCCCAAATTTTCCGCGACGAAAAGCGCGGTTTTAGCAAGCGAGTTTTTGTAGCTTTTGCAAAATTCTTTGATTTTCGCGTAGTCGCCTTCTAAAATGAGATTGCAAAGCTTGATCTTAAACGAACTAGTCGCGTCTATCTCGGTAAATAAAAAATACGCTCCCTTTTCAAGAAGCACCGCAATACCGAGCACCGAGAGACAAAATATCGGCCACATAAATATACCGCCGACTTCTATATACTCAAACATTTTAATCCTAATATTAATTATCAAAAGCTGTTTATTATACCGCCGCTATCATTAATCGGTAATAAAATTTGACGAAATTTCATAGCGTTAAATAATAAAATCCAAATAACATTTCGCAGAAAAACAGACCGTCCAAAAAAAAGCAAATTTAGGGCACAGAGCCCTAAATTTAGCGGTTTAGTAAGTATATTTAAACTCTACGTAGTAGTTTCTCTCGTTTGCCGGGCTATACTCGTAGATGCCGGTTTGGTTGTTTTTGCCTTGGTAGTCGTAGTATTTTTTGTTAAAGAGATTTTTTACGCCTCCAGTTATGCCAAATCCGTTTTTAAATTTATACGAAACGCCTGCATCCACGATGCTGCGAGAGGAGATATTGTCGTAGTTTACGTCCTTTTTCTTTGAGTAAAATTTATAGTCCGCAAACACGTGTAAGTCGCTCACGATCTCGTAGTCTGCGCCGAATATAAATTTGTGTTTTGAAACGTAGGATACCTCTTTACCCGCGTTATCGCCTTTTTTGATCGTGGCGTTTACGTAGGCGTAGGACTGGCTTAAAATCAGCCTATCAAAGAGATTTTGCCTGCTAAAAAACTCAAATCCGTAGCGTCTAGTTTTTGCGATGTTGTAGTATTTCCAAGCGTCTCCATGGTTGGCTCCGAGCTCGGCATAGGCTATCTCGTCGCTAGTGTCGGTTAAAAACACGGTAGCGTTTACCGGCATGCTTACGACGTGATCTTTTAGCCCGATCTCGTAGGTGTTAAATTTTTCCGATTTTAAGTCGTTAAATTTGTACTGCTTAGTCACCTGATCTTTGTCGGTTAGCTGAGAAGGCGAAGGCGAGATATAGCCGCGCTCAAATTTAAAATACACATTTCCCGTGTCGGAGTATCTGAAATTTGGCGTAAACTTAAACGCGTGGTTGTCAATATCTCTGCCGTCGCTTATGGCGTTGTAGCTAGTCATCGGAGGAAAAGGTATGCCGTTTCTAAAGCCCTTCATATCTGAAACCCTGCTGGCCTCGTACTGCGCGCGCTCAAATCTATACCCAAAGCTCAGGTCAAAAACCTGCATAAATTTATGCTTTTCCATAAAATAAAGCGCGTGAGTGGTCTTTTGTAGATCAAGCGTCGTATCGTGTTTTAGGCTTATCACGGGCGACGTTTTTACCTCGTAGTGCGACTCTCTATCGCCTTTGTTTTGCTCGTAGTCGTAGCCAAAGATAAACTCGCCGCTGCCGTAGTCAAGCTTGTTTTT
Organism: uncultured Campylobacter sp.; assembly: GCA_963526085.1. Taxonomy (GTDB): domain Bacteria; phylum Campylobacterota; class Campylobacteria; order Campylobacterales; family Campylobacteraceae; genus Campylobacter_A. The sequence goes on from CAURMS010000100.1 coordinate 4,884, forward strand.
AAAATTTACGCCGTATTTTTTATCGCCGAAAAGTCCTTGCGACGGATAGCGCACGCCGCGGGCGGACTCGGTAGATGAGGTTTTGATTTTTATTTTTTGATAATACGGCATTAAATCTACCGAGTAAAAGTCGTTAAATTTGCCCTCGTAAACGGCGCTAACGTCGATTTTCTCGTTTTCAAAGAGCTTTGTTAGGCCGTTATTTGCATTTTGTCTGCGGTTTTGCGAGACCTGATCTTGGGTTAGAGTGCCCGGATCGTTTCTTTTTGATTTAAATATGCTAGGCGTCAAATTTAGCGAGTGGGAGTCGTTAAATTTGTTTTTTAGTACCCCCCTTAGGGAGTTTACGCGTTGCGTGTTGTAGTGTAGGTATCCGTTTTTGG
>CAURMS010000101.1:0-5226 GCA_963526085.1 uncultured Campylobacter sp.
CGTTTTATAGGGCGCATTCGTCGTCTCAAAGCTAGCTATCAGCGTCACGTCCGCGCCCGCGTAGTAAAAGGCGCCCGCCAGCGCTTTTGCCATCTTGCCGCTAGATAGATTCGTCACGGCTCTTACGTCGTCGATCTTTTCGCTCGTGGCGCCGCCCGTGACGATCACTTTTTGCCCTTTAAATTTTGGCTCAGCAAGCATCCTTTTGGTTTCGTAGATGATCGTAGAATGATCGGCTAGTGCGCCTTTGCCCGTGTCTCCGCATGCTAGGGTTTTTTCTACCGGCTCGATAAATCTCGCGCCGTTTGCCGCTAAAAACTCGAAATTTTTGCGCGTAGAGAAATGATTTAGCATTTTGTCATTGGCTGCTGGCGCGATGAGTAGGGGAGCCGGGCTAGCGATCAGAGTCTGCATAAAGACGTTATCGCAAATGCCGCTTGCAAGCTTGTTTATCGTATTTACGCTAGCAGGCGCGATCAAGATGAGATCGATTTTGGCGTAGGCGATGTGGTTTAGTCCGTCCTGCCAATTTTCCGTGCGCGAGGTTAAAATTTTATGCTCGCACAGCGCTTCAAAGCCCGCTTCCGAGCAAAATTTGAGCGCTCCTTCGCTAAGCATGACGCGCACGTCCGCACCCTCTTTTTTTAGCGCGGATAAAATTTCATAAGCTTTATAAAACGCGATACTGCCGCAGACCGCGAGCAAAATTTTTTTATTTTTCAGCATTTTCGTCGTTTTTCTTGTCGTTAAAGAATTTATAGAAAAAGCCTTCTTTATTTACCTGTTTCGTACGGCTGATAGCTAGAGCGCCGCTTGGCACGTCGCTAGTTACGGTGCTTCCTGCGGCGATTAGCACGTCGTCGCCGACTTTTACGGGGGCTACTAGCTGCGTGTCCGAGCCGATAAAGACGTTTTTGCCGATTATCGTTTTGTGCTTGGCTTTGCCGTCGTAGTTGCACGTGATCGTGCCGCAGCCGACGTTTGTGCTGCTACCGATCTCGCAGTCGCCAAGATAGCTTAGATGGCCTGCTTTGACGCCGTCAAGCTTCGCTGCTTTGAGCTCGACGAAGTTTCCGACGTGGGTGTTTTTGATCTCGCATTTTGGGCGTATGTGCGCGAGCGGGCCGACGTCCGAGTCCTCGATGACGGAGTTTTCTACGACCGAGCCGCTTTTGATGACGGAGTTTTTGATGACACACTCTCCGATGACGCTTACGTTTTCTTCGATGACGCATTCGCCTTCAAATTTGGCTCTAGAGTCGATATATACACTATTTGGTAGCCGCATGAGTACGCCGCTTTTCATCAAATTTTTCTTGATTTCGTCCTGCATCAAATTTTGGGCGATACTTAGCTGAAATTTATCGTTTATGCCCATGAAATTTTGCTCTTCGACGCTGATGGCCCAGCACTTTAGACCGCGCTCGTTTGCGATTTTTATCGCATCGGTTAGGTAGAATTCTTTCTGCGAGTTTTCGTTGCCGATGAGTGGTAAAATCTCGCGCAAAACATCACTTTTAAAACAGTAGCAGCCAGCGTTTGCGCTTTTTATCATTTTTTGCGTTTCGGTTGCGTCTTTTTGCTCGACGATGGCTTCTACTTTGCCGTTATTTATGATCACGCGGCCGTACCCGTACGGATCTGCCGCCTCAAAAACGCTAAGAGCAATGTCTGCGTTACCCGCGCTTAGACGGATCAAGTCGTTGGTTTTGATAAGTGGCATATCTCCGCACAAAATAAGCGTTTTTTCGCTATTTAGCGGGATATTTTTTAGCGCACCCGCAGTGCCAGGAAACTCTTTTAAATTTTGCTCGTAAATTTTAGTTTGAGGGAAAATCTCTTTGATTTTGGCTTCGACGAGCTCTTTTTGATAGCTCAAAACCACGCTCACGTCGCTACTGATCTCATAAGCCTTGCGCAAAATATGGATAATCATCGGCTCTCCGCAAATCTCGAAAAGCACCTTTGGTTTGGTTGATTTCATCCTCGTGCCAAGCCCCGCGGCAAGCACCACTACGCCGATATCGCTCATCTTTTTTCCTTATTTAAATTTGAGCGATTTTATCTCAAATTTGCTAAATGCGGGATTAATGCTTTTTGGACTTAACAAATTCTTAAGCATTAATCAATATAATCACGAGTTTTAAAAATAATCAAAATCAAAATTTAAAGGATGTTGCTTGCTTTCGTTTGTTAGAAAACTCTTAAGAAGAAATCAATTTTTGTTTAATCTCCACCTTATTTTATCGATTATTTTTGCTATTCCGCTGCTTGTTGTCGGCGTTACTGGCGCGATTTTATCGTATCAGCACGAACTTGAGGAGATCATAAATTTAAACGCTGCCAAGGTCGAAAAAAGGGGCAAAATGCTAAGCGTAGAGCAAATCTTGCAAAGCTTTAGCGAGCAAACGGGCGTTAAGCAGCCAGCAAGGCTCGTGCTGCCTAAAAACGAAAACAAAGCGATCAAAATTTATGCGAATAATAGCGATGCGTATCTGGTTAATCCATACACCGCGCAGATCATCGGCAAGGACTACGGAGTCGCCTTCGTGCGCGTAGCGATGTCGCTGCACCGAAATTTGGGCTTTGCGCTAACTGGAAATAAAACCGCGGGCGAAGTGGGCAAGCAGATCGTGGGCACTAGTACGGTCGCGATGATAGTGCTCGTGATAAGCGGCGTTTGGCTGCATTTTCCGAGACTAAAACGCAAATTTGCCGAGGCGGTGAAGCCAAATTTTAAACTCAAAAAATACGCCCTTTTTCACAACCTGCACACGAGTTTTGGCGTTCTAAGCGCAGTAATCTATCTCGTTATCTGCCTAACTGGGCTCATGTGGTCGTACCGCTGGTATAACGGCGCGGTGACGGAGCTTTTTGTTAGCGAGCAAAATTTACCAAAAGAGACCGTGCAAAAAGACGGAGCGCTTGCAAAAGCAGAGGGCAAAAATAGCGCCGAGTATAAATTTAGCGATGTGCAGAAAGCTTATGAGATATTTGGATCAAGCGGCATAGAGTATAAGGAATTTAGCCTGATGCTCGCAGCCGGAGATAAGATAAACGTCTGATACTACGAGCCGGACGCGCCAAACACCGCTCGTCCGAAAATGGCCGCCGTAAACGTAAAAGATGGCAAGATGGCGGAGCAAAAGCAAACTGGGGGCATAACTGTAGGCATGGTAAAAAGTACAAACTATCAGCTGCATACGGGGTATTTTTTCGGGCTTGCGGGTAAAATTTTGTGGTCGGTCGTTTCGCTTTTGATGGCGCTTTTTATATTTAGCGGCTTTTATATGACGGCAAAAAGGGCGTTTAAGCCAAAAAAGCCTAGTTAAATTTGCCCTTTATGCGTGCGAGCTATAAATTTATCGAAATTTACGCTCGCCGCAAGACGCTACCTTTTGTTTTTGTTTAAAATTTCGCTTCGTTTTTTAAATCAAATTTTAGTAAAAGCAAGCATTCAAAATTTGGTCAAGAAAAGTGCCAAAAAAACGAAATATGACCAAAAACGCAAAATTTAAAAAATTTTACATCGATTTGGAACGCCTTTTGCAAAAAGCTAATCTAAGTTTAACTGTTTTTTCAACTAAAAAAAACTAAAATACAAACTAAAATTTTTAAATAGAAAGTTGCAAGATGGATTTAGGTAGCCTCGTCGGTTGGATAGTTATTATGGTGCTTTTGCTAGGTTCCATGCAGATGGGCGTCGGAATCGGAGCTTACATCGATATTCCCTCGGTTTTGATCGTTTTTGGCGGTACGATTTGCGCGCTGATGATCGGCTTTAAGATGGAGCAGATAAAAAAGCTAGGCACGTTTTACGGCATCGCGGTAAAGCCAAAAACCTACAATCTCCCAGAAATAGTAAAAAAAATGGTTGAATACTCCACAAAAGCTCGCCGCGACGGTATCCTAGCGCTTGAGAGCGATGCAAATAACGAAACCGATCCGTTTCTAAAAAAGGGCTTATCTATGGCGGTTGACGGCAACGAACCAGACGCTATCAGAACGCTACTTGAGATAGATATGGAGCAGGCTAGCTCGAGGCATGGCGATAATATCAAAATTTTTGAGCAAATCGCGGGCTTTGCGGGCTCGATGGGTATGATCGGTACGCTCATCGGCCTGGTTGCGATGCTCATGAATATGTCCGACCCATCAGCCATCGGTCCTTCGATGGCGGTTGCGCTCATCACGACGCTTTACGGCGCGATGATAGGAAACATCCTTGGCTCGCCCGTGGCAAACATCCTGAGTATCCGCGACAAGGACGAAGGCACGGCAAAAGTGCTGATGCTAGAGGGCATAATGGCGATACAAGCTGGCGACAACCCTAGGACGCTCGAGATGAAGCTACTATCGTTTTTACCGCCTAAAGACCGCGTCAGTCAGTTTGATAAGTAGTAAAAATGGCTAAAAAGTTAATCGATCCGGGCGACTGCCCCAAATGCTTACCCGAGTGGCTCGCGGCGTTTGGCGACTTGATGTCGCTGTTACTTTGCTTTTTCGTACTGCTTCTTTCTATGAGTACGATGGACGCAAAGAAGCTAGAAGCTGCAATCGGCTCGCTAAGCGGTGCTTTGGGCGTGCTTGAGGGCGGTGCGAAACCCGACGTCAGCGCCGAACAAAACCAAGACGATCACGCCACTTCAAACAAAGAGCGCACAGGCGTGAAGTCAAATTTTGAGCAAACCCTGCGCTCTATCAACGAGCTTTTGCACGCTAGCGGCTCGCCTGAGGTTACGTTTGAGGAGAGCGAGAGCGGATTTGTGATTAGGTTGCCGGCAAATTTACTCTTTGCAAAAGATAGCGCCCAGCTGCAAAACGACGACGCGCTGCTATTTTTAAAACGTATCGCGATGGTGATAGCAAAGCTGCCGCCAGACGTCGTAGCAAACGTGATCGGGCACACCGACAGCGAGCAGCCGGGCTCTGCCGAGTTTAAAGACAACTGGCAACTATCATCGGCTAGAGCTATTAGCGTGGTTAGCGAGCTTATCAAAGACGGTGTCGATCCTAAAAAGCTAACTGCTTCCGCAAAGGCCGAATTTGAGCCGTTTGCGACGAATTTTACCGAGCAGGGCAGGGAGAAAAACCGCAGAGTCGAGATACACTTCGTTTCGTTAAATTTAGACGACAAAGCCAAAACGCAAAAAAGCATACTGGACGCGCAGGAGTAAATTTGAAAAAACTGACGTTTTTGCTGTTTTTTATCTTTGCGGCGGTCGC
>CAURMS010000102.1:0-5135 GCA_963526085.1 uncultured Campylobacter sp.
CTCAGGCCCTAGATATGCGACTTTTTCGGGCATTTCGAGATTTCTACTGACGGCAAAAATCTCAAGATAAATCGCCTCGATCGCAGCTTTGTTTAAAAATACAGAGTCCTGTCCCTCTAGGCGGTTTAGGATCGCTCTTTCGCGCTCGGGGCGATAGATCGCGCTGCCGCTGGTTTGCTTTAGCTCGCCGATCTTTCGCACGAAATTCATGCGCTCGTTTAGGCGTCTTAGCACCTCGTCGTCGATCTTATCTATCTCGTTTCTGAGGTCGTTTATGTTTTGCATTTTCGCTCCCTAGCCTAAAAATTCGCGCTCCAGCGCCACTACGTCCTCGAAGCTCTCGCGGCGTCTTATCAAAAAGTCTTCGCCACCTTTTACCGCAACCTCAGCGGCGCGCCCACGAGTGTTGTAGTTGCTGCTCATCGCAAAGCCGTATGCACCGGCTGATTTGATAACGACGAGATCGCCCGGGTTTAGCGACGGTAAATTTCGGTCTTTTGCGAGAAAATCTCCGCTCTCGCAGATCGGCCCGACCACGTCACAAGGGCTAAATTTGAACTCATCAAGCTGCTCTTTTTTGCACTCGCAAAGAGTCTTGCCGCCGCTAATAGCAAAAATTTTATGCCAAGCCTGATAGAGACTCGGACGGATAAGGTCGTTCATCGCGCCGTCCACGACCACAAAGCGCTTTTCTTTGTTAAATTTCTCGTAAAGCACGCTAGTTAGAAAATACCCCGCGTTGCCGACGATAAAGCGCCCGGGCTCGCAAACTACGGTGACGTCCAGGCCGCTTAAATTTGCCAAAATGCCCTGCGCGTATTCGTATAGATCAGGCTCGCTCTCGTCGCCGTAAACGATGCCTATGCCACCGCCGACGTCAAAAAATTTGATGTCGATTTGCGCGGCTTTTAGCTCTCTAGTCAAATTTGCCACGATCTTTGCCGCTTCGATAACGGGCTTGATGTCGGTTATCTGCGAGCCGATGTGACTATGGATGCCTACTGGCTCGAGATGCGGCGAGTTTTTAGCGTGCAGATACATTTTTTTTGCCGTTTGCAGATCTACGCCGAATTTATTTTCGTTTAGTCCGGTCGAGATGTAGGGATGCGTCTTGGCGTCGATGTCGGGATTTACGCGGATGCTGATGCGAGCGGGCTTGCCGAGCTGCTTTGCGATCGCTTCCAGGCGGTTCATCTCGGCTTCGCTTTCTAAATTTATCATAAGGATTTCATTTTCCAGCGCAAATTTGAGCTCGTCATCGCGCTTACCCACGCCGCTTAGGACGATCTGATAGCTTTTAGCTCCCGCTAGCAGCGCGCGCCTAACTTCACCCACGCTCACGCAGTCAAACCCGGCTCCAAGCCCGGCTAAAAATTTTAAAATGCTTAAATTTGAGTTTGCCTTAACGGCGTAGCATACGAGAGATTTTCTAGCATGAAACGCGTTTTTTAGCGCTTCGTAGCGGTGTGCCATGTAGTTAAAATCGTAAACGTAAAGAGGGGTGCCATATTTTTGCGCTAAATTCGTAAAATCCATAACCGACCTTGTTTAAAAATAGTTAGATTTTACAGAAATTTTGCCTAAATCTCTCTTAACGACTCCCAAAACGCAGATAAAAAGCGTAAGCACCGAGTAAAATAATCGGCAAAAGCACGCCAACCTCGGGCGAGACGACGCCGTTTCTAGCAAATCTCATCATCACAAAAAGCGCACCCCAGACGCAAAGCGAGGCGATCGTAAAGATAAAGCTTTTTAAGGCGAGATTAAAAAATCGCCCCGTAACCGGCAAAAAATAGTAAATAATAAGCACCATAAAAGGCGCGAAAAAAGGCGCAAAAGCGAGGTTATAAAGCGTAGTTTTGGTCGAATTTAGCCCGATACCTTCGTCTTTAAACGCCAAAATGTAATCCACTGCATCGGGAATCGTGATCGCCGAGCTCTCCGCCGACGCGCTTTCTATGGTTTTTGGTTTAAAATTTTCAAGCGTTTTTAGCTCGCCTGGCGTTTTGATATCAAGCCCTTTTTCGCCGAGCTTAATATTTTGCGGCAAATTTACGATTTTAGCGTTTTTTAAAAGCCACGCATCGTCTATAAACTTTCCGCTTTCGCCAAAGGTAGCGCTGCGCAAGTTGCTGCCGTTTATGTCAAATATCCGCACGTCTTTAGCCTCGCCGCTAATGGGATTTAGGCTGTCCATATAGACAAATTTGCCCTCGAATTTTAAGAAAATATCCGAGCTCGTGCGCGATAAATTCGAGAGTTTCACGATATTTCGCCCGTACTCGTAAGCGTAGGCAAATGGCGTGAAATTTAGCCCGACGTAAATAAACGTGATGGCAAGCGCGATATAAAAAGGCGGCTTGATCAGGTGATTTTTATCAATACCAAGCGCATAAAAACTAACTAGCTCGTTACTGCGGATCATGCTAAATTTGCTAGTTATGAGCGCAAAAATGAGCGCGAGCGGCAGGACGTAGTTTACCGCCGTAAGCGAGGTAAGGCCGAAGTAAAGCAGCTTTAGGTTTGCGCTTGCTGGCATGTCTTTTAGGTTGGTTAGGATATCTATACCGACGTAAAAAAGCGTGAGCGCGATGAATAAAATCATGAAATATTTAAAATAAAGCCAGCCGACGTAACGCGCATAAAGGTTCATTTATGGCCTTTTAAATCAAATTTTGTGTACGCGGGGCATCGGACAAGATCGAAGCTCTCAAAAGTACTAAATTTAAACAGCTCTGTTTTTTGAGTGAAATTTAATAAAAATACAGCTCTGGATAAAAGGCGAGTCTGTGAAAAAACCGTTTTTTTCGTAAATTTTACAAATTTGCTAGTAAAATTTTTAAGTAAATTTATAAAATTTGCTGTAAAGAAGATTTGGCGCACGGTTTTAAATTTTGGCTTTAAATTTAATAGACTTTTTAGCGCTTTAAAAAAATCCAAAATTTGACGAAAAACAAAAGCCTTAAATACCAAATTTAACCCTCTCACAAAATACCTTTTTTGGTTGAGAATTTTTGCGAAACGGCGTCGATATCAGTTTTTATTAGTTCATTTAGCGCATTTTCACAGTAGTCTAAAATTTTTTCCAGCCCCTCTTTTTCCTCTGCGTTAAATTCGCCAAGCACATGTCCGGTTACCGCACTTTCACCTTTGTGCGCGCTTCTACCGATACCGATACGTACGCGCTCGTAATCTGCGCCCATTAACGCGTCGATTGATTTTAGCCCGTTATGCCCGCCGTTTCCGCCGCCTTTTTTAAATTTAATAACGCCGAAATTTAGATCAAGGTCATCGTGAATCACGATAATGCGCTCAGGCTTGTAAAAATCTGCGACGGCTTTTACGCTTCGTCCGCTTAGATTCATAAAAGTAGTTGGCTTTAAAAAAAGTATATTTTGAAATTTAAACAGCTCGCCTTGAAATTTGACCGAGCTTACGTCTGTAAAATTTGAATTTTTGAGTCTATCTATCAGCATAAAGCCGACGTTGTGTCTTGTTTTGGAGTACTCGGGACCGGGATTTCCCAGTCCGACTATGAGTATCAAGGCTAGCCTTATTTAGCTTTTATTACGCCTAGAACCGCTACGCGGTCAGCATCGATCATAGTTACGCCCGCAGGAACGGCTATGTCACGCACTAGGACAGTGTTGTCTATATCAAGGCCGCTAACGTCTATGTCGAATGAATTCGGCAAATTTTCAGCCGTGCATTTTACGGCTAAGCGTCTTTTTGAGACGATCAAAACGCCTTTATTTTTTAGACCCACAGGAGTTCCGTAAGGTTTAACCGGGATCATATATTTTGAGACGACGCCTGGAAGCGCAACCTTTAAATCAACGTGTTTTAGCGCATTTGTCACAGGGTCTTTTTGATACTCGACTACTACGACTTTCAAGGTTTTTCCGCCCACTTTTACGTCAAACGCAAGGCTCTCTTTTTTGCGAACCTCTTTTATAAAATCATTGATTTTAAAAGCGGCCTGCACGTTCTCTAATCCCTTGCCGTAAATGTTGGCGATTAGATAACCATCTCTTCTCAAGGCTTTTGACGCCTTTTTACCGATACTCTCTCTAACGATACCTTCTAACATCGTTTTCCTTTCTTGAAAAATAGAAGCCGATAATACCCAAATTTATATAAATTTCGCCTTACTTGATATCTTTGAGCGCAATAACTTCGCTTTGAAATTCTTTTAAGAGATCAGCATCTTCTTCGATAGAGGCAACCATCGCTCGTTTTTTAGCAAGGTCGGCACTCTTGATTTTGATATCGAGGTTTTCCCTTCTACTGGCGCTTTTTAGCGCTTCTTCTTTTGTTATAATTCCCGAAGTATACATGTCAAGCAAATGCTGCTCGAAGGTCTGCATTCCGTATGTATTTTTACTTTGTTCTATCGCGTCGTAAATTTCGCTATCTCTATCTTCTAAGATCATATCTCTTATTCTTATGTTTTTTACCATTATTTCGCAAGCGACGCGGCGTTTGCCGGTCGTAGTCACGACAAGGCGCTGAGATATAATAGCCTCCGCAACCGAGGCAAAGGTCATCCTTATGCGGTTTTGCTCCTCTTTAGGAAACATATTTATGACGCGGCCGATAGTTTCTTTAGCGTCAAGGGTGTGAAGCGTCGCAAGCACCAAGTGGCCGGTTTCTGCTGCATTTATCGCGGTTCTAACAGTCTCCAGGTCTCTCATCTCACCTACGAATATAACATCCGGATCCTCGCGCAAAGAGGCTCTTAACGCGTCGGCAAAGCTATCTACGTCTTGGCCGATACCGCGCTGATTTATTACGCTTTTGTCATCGTTATATATAAACTCGATCGGATCTTCGATAGTGACGATGTGGTAGTTTTTTGTGTGATTTAGGTGGTTTATCATGCTAGCTAGTGTCGTTGTTTTACCGCTACCGGTAGGTCCTGTTACTAGGACGATACCTCTATTTACTTTATTGCAAAGCTTTTCAATAACCGGCGGCAACAAAAGCTCGGACATCGTAGGAATTTTCGTCGGGATCGTTCTAAATACGAAAGATACGCCGTCCATCTGTAAAAAGACGTTTGAACGAAAACGGTAGTCGTCGTTTAATTTATATGTAAAATCCACGCTCTTTCTTTTCATAAGATTGTAATAATT
>CAURMS010000103.1:0-5118 GCA_963526085.1 uncultured Campylobacter sp.
GTATCGGCATGGTGCTAGCAGCCGTGCTTCGCGTCTACAACTTCGCCGCCGCCGTTATGCTAGTTTCCCTGCTCATGAACGTCATCACCCTTTGCGGCAACGCCATCGCTCTTTTTGGCTGGCTAGGACTGCCAAACTACGGCCTTTACGGCGTCGCGGTTTCGACCGTCGTCGGACGACTGGTCGGCGTTATCGTACTATTTTTGATCCTGACCAGCTACGCCAAAGTTAATATTTTCTTTAAGCGCCTATTTAGCCTGCCGTTTGCCATTTTGCGTAAAATTTTATCCGTCGGACTTCCAAGTGCCGGCGAAAATTTGCTCTGGATGGCGCAGTATATGGTGGCTTTTGGCTTTGTAGCGAGCATGGGCGAGGCCAGCTTAAACGTGCAGACCATCTACTTTCAGATCACGCTTTTAATCCTGCTTTGCGGAGCCAGCATCAGCGTGGCAAACGAAGTCATCGTGGGACATTTAGTGGGCGCGATGAGATTTGACGAGGCGTACTCGCGCACTTTCCGCGCACTAAAAATCGGCGTTTTTGCCTCGCTTTGCGTCGTATCGGTCGCGTATTTTGGCAAATACGAGATAATGGACGCGCTAAATTTAACGCCCGCGCTTAAAGAAATCATGCTGCCGCTTTTTACGCTCTCTATCGTTTTAGAAGCCGGAAGAACGTTTAACATCGTAATCGTAAACGCCCTACGCGCAAGCGGGGATGCTAAATTTCCGCTGATGACGGGTGCTATTTTTATGTGGGGCGTGAGCTTGCCGCTGGGATACTATCTGGGCATCGTGCAGGGCATGGGCATCATCGGCGTTTGGATCGGATTTACCGCCGACGAGTGGCTGCGCGGTCTTGTTAACACCTGGCGCTGGAGAAGCAGAAAATGGCAATCAAAACGCCTCGTGTAAAAACCGTTTGCGTAAAATGCGGCGAATTTGACGTCGCGCTAAATTTTAAAAAAGGCGTCAAAACCACCCGCCTAAAGGTCGCTAAAACCGGCGAGATCTCGGTCTCGCTGCCCTTTTACGCCGCGCAAAAATATGCACTAGAGTTCGTGCAAAAAAACTACGGCTGGCTAAAATCGGCTCATGAAAAAACGCTAGCAAATTTGCCGCACGAGGACGAGTTTAGGCTGCTGGGCGAGGCTTACCGCATCAAATTTGAGCCGAATTTAAAGGGCGTAAATTTGATAAGATTTGCGAGCGATTTAGGAGTTTTTGACGGCTTAAATTTGAGCTCGGACGGGCTAGACCCGCACTTTTACGGCGCTAAATTTGAGGGCAAATTTGACGCTAGCAAATTTGACCCACACCTTGATGATGCTAAATTTAAAAGCTTGGACGAACGTAAATTTGGCGGCGAAATTTACGCTCCAAATTTGGCGGCGCTAGAAAACTACAAAAAAACCTTTGCAAGGCGTGTTTACGAGCATTTTATAGCTAAATTTGCTCCAGCCATAAACCGCAAGATAAACCGCGTCGTCGTGCGCAAAATGACCACGCGCTGGGGCAGCTGCAACTCGCGCAAAGGCTATATAAATTTAAGCCTAAATTTGATCGAAAAAGCACCCGAGCTAGTCGAATACGTCGTACTCCACGAGCTAGCACATCTCATCTACCCGCACCATCAAAAAAGCTTTTATGGCTTCATCGCAGGGTTGATGCCAGATTTCAAAACGCGAGAACAACGGCTAAACAAAAAATAATTTTAAATATGCTAAAATAGAATATTTTTAATTTTAAAGGGAGATAATGAAAAAACTTCTAATGCTAGTTGCCGCGGTTTTTGCTTTGGGCGGTGATTTTGAGGACGGCGTCAAAGCCTACGAGAGCTCTAATTTTGTAACTGCTCGCGAGAAATTTGCAGCAGCCTGCGACGCAAACAACGGTCTAGCCTGCGCAAAACTAGGCGCGCTTTATCAGCTGGGCAAGGATATCCTGCCTGACACCAAAAAAGCGCTTGAGCTATACGAAAAAGGCTGCGAACTAGGCTCAAAAGAGGCTTGCTCGGGTGCCGGCGGCATATACGTATCAAGCGACAAAGAAAAGGCGCGCGCACTGCTAAATAAAGGCTGCGAGCTTGGCGACGGCTTTTCATGCGCGACTGCGGGATCGTATCTGCTAGAGGAGAAAAAATTTAAAGAAGCTTACGCGCTTTTTGAAAAAGCGTGCAAGATAGGCGATAGCCTCGGATGCCAATTTGCAAGCGATTTAAAACGCTCAAAAAGACTTTAATTTTACTTGCTTGGGTTAAATTTAACTGTTAAATTTAACCCGATTTTATCTTTCTTATATCCACTAAATTTACAAAAACAAAGCTAGGCTAAATTTAAACGCAGACCCAGAAAGCGCAGGCTCTAAGCGCCTACGCCGACTCTCTTTTCCGCTTTATTTTGTATCCATTGAAATGCAAACAGCGCCGCGTAAAGCGAAACGCCGATCGCGTAAGAAACGTATTCGTTCGCGATAAACGGCATATATTTAGCGCACATATTTGGCACCAAGGTTAGCGGCACTACGCATAAAAGCAGCGCGCGCTCTAGCATGCTTACGCGTTTAACGAAATACCCCTGAAGCGCCGAAGAAAAGGCAAACATACCCACTAGCGCCGTACCGAAAATCAGCGCTATCTCAAACGGATTTGTTATCCACACGATGCCTTTTGCGTCGTTTGGATTGGCGGAGTTTACACTCTCTATCAAAAGCAGTTTGTTGTTAAACACGAACGAAAACGGCAAAATCGTCGTACGCAGGTCGTAGAAAAAGCCCTGCACGCCCACCGTTACCGGGTTTGCTTTGGCGATACCGGCCGCAGCGTATGCCGCGATACCAACGGGAGGCGTGTCGTCGGCTAGGATACCAAAGTAAAAGACGAAAAGATGCACGGCGATGGCCGGTATGAGAAAGCCGTTTTTGTGTGCCAAAAACAAAATCACAGGCGCGACTAGCGAGCTGACTACGATATAGTTTGCCGTTGTCGGTAAGCCCATGCCTAGTATCAGCGACATTATCGCCGTGAGAAAGAGGATAAGAACGATGTTGTTGCCGGCTAAATTTTCCACGACTTCAGATAGCACCTGACCGACGCCAGTTAGCGAGATCGAGCCTACGATGATGCCCGCTAGACCCGTAGCTATCGCGATCGTCGTCATGCTTTTAGCCGCCGTTACCATCGCCCAAAGTATATCCGCAAAGCCTATGATAAAATCCTCTTTGCCGACGTCCTCGCCGTGAGCCATTTTTTTAACCGGCTCTTGAAAAAGGATGATCAAAAATAGCACGCAAATAGCGTTAAAAGCCGCTGAGATCGGGGATTCGTTTGCGATTAACAATGTATAAAGCAAAACCAAAATCGGGATAAGATAGTGCAGACCGCTCACGAAAATTTTAAATTTAGATATGCCGGCACCCTGCTCCATGCCTTTTAGCCCGAGCTTGCAGCTCTCAAGGTGCACGATAAAAAACAGCGACAAATAACACACGAATGCCGGAATCACGGCCGCGATCATGACGTTTGTGTAGCTAAGCCCCAAAAACTCGGCGATGATAAATGCTGCCGCACCCATGATAGGCGGCATCAGCTGACCGTTTACGCCCGCAGCCACCTCGATAGCGCCCGCTTTGGTGCTAGTTAGCCCCGCCTTTTTCATCAGCGGGATCGTAAATGTACCCACCGTTACGACGTTTGCCGTGGAGCTGCCGCTTACCATGCCGGTTAGTCCTGACGCGATAACGGAAGCCTTCGCCGGTCCGCCGCGAAATTTACCAAGCAGCGCAAAGGCTAAATTTATAAAATACTGCCCCGCACCTGCGCGCTCTAGCAGCGAACCGAACAAGACAAAAAGATAGATAAAACTCACACTAACGCCCAGCGGCACGCCAAAGACGCCCTCGGTCGTAAGATACATGTGGCCTGCTAGCTTGTTTAGGCTAGCGCCCTGGTGCGCGATGATGTCTGGCATATACTGGCCAAAATAATCATACGCCAAAAATATCGCCGCAATGATAGGAAGTGCCGGGCCGATGATCCTGCGGCCCGCCTCAAACAGCACGACCACGGCGACGCAGGACACGGCGATATCAAAGCTCGTGTAGTCTCCGGGGCGCTGCGCTAGCGCGTAAAACTCTATAAGCGGATAGAGCGCAGCTAGCGTGCCCACAACACAAAGCGCGATGTCGTAAAACGGTAGGCTGGAATGAGCTTTTTTGTGAATTTTAAGCGGATAGAGCAAAAACAGCAGACAAATAGCAAATGCAAGGTGCGCCGAGCGCGACATCGTCGTGTTCATCGGAAAATACGCGATATAAAGCTGAAAAACCGACCACGCAAAGCAGATGATGCTCGTAAAATATATATAAAAGTTCGAGTTTATCTCGCGCGTCTTTACCTCGACGAACTCCTCCTTTTCCTGCGCCGACTCGGTATTTGTTCGTATTTCGTTTAGATTTTTATCCATATTCGCTCTTAACCTCTTAAATTTTCTTTTTATAAAATTTGGCGATTTCGCCCGTAAAATCGGGCTTTATTTTTAAATCTGACCAGTTTTTATGCCTTTTATTATCGGCAAATTTAACCCAGCACCCTAAAGATGCAGATTTTGCAAACGGCAAACAAAATCAGCCATAAATTCGCGCATGAGCCAAATCTAAAATTTGACGCCTACAAGCGGCTTAAAAAACCGCCGCCAAAAAGCTAGCAAAGCATCAAATTTTAAATCCTCAAAAACCAAAAACAAGTCTAAATTTAAAAAATAAGCCGCGCAGGTCAAATTTAACCCACGCGGCCAAGCTAGTTTATTTTATTATGCCGGCTTTTTTAAACTCAGCCTCGGCAGCAGGGTGCAAAGGCGCAGAAAGCCCCTCTATCAGGCTCTCTTTGGTAACGGCAGCAAGTGCCGGATGCAGGCTCTTGTACTCGTCAAAGTTATCCAAAATAGCCTTTACGACCGCAGCCACCGCAGTGTCGCTCATGCCCTTGTCGGTTACTAGTACGGCTTTCACGCCGATGCTGTTTACGTCGTGATCCACGCCCTCATAGGTGCCTTTTGGTATAGTACCTTTGGCAAAATACGGCATCGCAGCCAGCATCTTATCCACCTGCTCGCCCTCGATG
>CAURMS010000104.1:0-5070 GCA_963526085.1 uncultured Campylobacter sp.
CGCGGCTTTTTGATAAATTTATGGATCTTTTCGTCAAAATCGTGGTGTGAGTTTACGGGCGAGGCGACGGCAAAAAGCCCGATAGTTGGCGTCCTTAGCGCAGCTGCGACGTGCAGCGGACCGGTATCTGGCGTCACAAGCACGTCAAGCCTGGCTATCAGCGCGGCGGCCTCCCTCAGGCTAAATTTGCCCGCCGCATCTATCACGCGAGAGCTTCTTAACTCCTCGTCTAACTGCGCGGTCGTCGCTCGCTCGGCGGGGCTGCCCGTAAGCACGATAACGGCGTCCGTGCGCTCCAAAACAATCTCCGCCAGCTCCTTCCAACGCTGCCAAAACCACTGCCTAGAAACCGTACTCGCCCCCATCTGAAAGCCGATAAATTTGCGTGCGCCGCGGCTTTTTAGCATTTCATCGACGCGGGTAAAGTCCTCGTCTCGCAAATACAAATTTAACCTCGTGTCGCGACTTTCGATGCCCACGAATTTAAGCTGCTCGAGGCGGTTTAGCACGACGTACCTCTTATCTCCGTAAGGCTCTGGCACGTTTGAGTGAAAGGGGCTAAATTTATTGCCCGCATTTGGTAGTTTAAAGACGTATTTGGCTCCGCTTAAAACTGCTAGCGGCGTGGCCTGCGGCTCGTTTGAGTGCAGGATAAAGATGACGTCGGGCTTTATCTTTTTTAGCTGCGATAAGGCGCGCAAAAAGCCGCACTTTTTGCCGTCATAAAGCAAAATTTCATCGATATTCGGATCGGTTTTAAAAAGTGGCGCAGTAGATGGATTTAGTAGCGCTACCGTGCGTACTTGCGGGAAATTTTGCCGAAAAACGCGAAAAACAGGCGTGTTAAAAATCGTATCGCCAAGCGCGGTGTTGCTAAAAAAACAGACCGTTTGGATGGGCTGCGTAACCAGCTGCGTTTTGCTCACGCTTTTAAAGCGCAAAATGAGCCGCGCCGCGCTCTCAAAGAGCCTCATACATCGCTTCCGTCTGCGCGACCATCGTTTCTATCGAGAAGTTTCGCACGATAAATTCCCTCGCGTTTGCGCTAAATTTGGCTCTAAGCGTCGCGTCTTCTATCAGCGTTTTTAAGGCCGCTTTGAGCGATTCTTTGTCGCCGTTTTTAAACAAAAGCCCCGTTTCGCCGCTACTTATCGCCTCGCCGATACCGCCCGCGTCGCTACCGATGCAAGGCACTCCGCAAGACTGCGCCTCGAGCAGCGCCGTACCTAGCGCCTCCATCTTTGAGGGTAGCACAAAAACGTCAAAACTGCCCAAAAACTCGCTCACGTCGGTGCGCGAGCCTAGCATATAGATGTTTGGCGTTTTTATTTTTTTTAGATTTTCCTCCTGCGGACCGTCGCCGACCACGACTAGAGCGGCATTTGGTAGATCTAGCTCGCTAAAAGCTTCAAACAAAAGCCGGTGATTTTTCGCCGCGCGCAAGACCGCTACGATACCGACTACGACGCAGTCTGCGCTCAAATTTAGCTCAGCTTTGATATCTTTGGCAAAATTTGGATTAAACCTTGCCGTATCCACGCCGGTATAGATAACATCTATCAAATTTTCTCGCACGCCCTGCGAGATTAGCTGGGTTTTTACGGCGTTTGAAACGGCTACGATTTTGTCGTTTACGTTGTAGCTAAATGCCGATCTGATCGGCGTTTGCAGGTGTCTGGTGCGCACTACTTTAGCGCCCGTTAGCTTTGCGACGATCGCGCCGATGTTGCCGTCCTTGCCCGAGTGCGTGGCGATGATAGAGATATTTTTTTCGCGCACGAAACGGCAAATTTTAAAAATTTCAAAAATATTATAAACCTTACTTAGGTTAAATTCCACAAATTCGCAATCAATCGGCTTTTCAAAACTTTTTGAGCCGGGATTTAGCGCGTAAAATACCTTAAATTTATCCTTATTTAGCCCGTTTATGACGCGCTGCGTGCGGTGTTCCTGACCGCCGAATCCTAGCGAGCTTTCAAGCTCTAGGATGTTGATTTTATCCGTTTTTTTCATATATTTTTGACCGCCCCGTAGATTTCCTTGTCCGCTACGTCCTGCGCCCTTTTACTCGCGCTTTGCAGCACGAAGCACTCCGCTCCGCCGTAGATCGGAGCCCAGCGAGCAGCGTCTGTTTTACCAAGCACGAGTACCGTTTTTACGCCAAGCGCGGGAACTAGGTGCGCCACGCCGCCGTCAAGCGTGAGGACAAATTTAGCCGCCCAGATATAGCCGGCTAGCTCGTCTAAATTTTTAGTCTCGGCAAACTCCACTCCCGCTTCTTGTGCTACTTTTTCGCCAAATTTTACGTCCTCCGCACTAACGGCGACGCGTCCGAAATTTTGTTTTAAAAACGCCAAAATCCGTAAAATTTTAGCCTCGCCCATGCGGTTTTGCTCCACCCTCGAGGATACGTGAAAAAATACGAAATCCTTAAATTTCTCGCTTTTTACGCTCGGTACGTAAAGCGTCTTTTCTCCATCAAATTTCGCTCCCAGCGGTGCAGCTAGCTCATAGCAAAGCAATACCTCGTGAGGCGGCGGATTAAAATTTAATTTATGTGTTATTAATAAACCGCCCTCGTTTTGCTTTGCCGCGCCTATCGTCGTTTTAGCTCCAGCGGCTCTGGCAAATATCGCGGCTGAGGGCGAATAAGCGCTCCTAAAAATCACGGTTGCATCGTATTTTTCGCGGCGAATTTGAAGCAGAATTTTACATTTTCCCAAAAACGCCCGCACTTTTGCCGCTAGCCCTTTTACGTGCTTTGGTTTAGTGTAGATATAGATTTTATTTAAAAATGGATTGTCGCGAACGACGCATGCGTTTAGGCTATTTACCACGATGTCGATTTGCGCACGCGGATGAGCCTTTCGCAGCGCTTCAATCGCTGGCGTCGTGCAGATGAGATCGCCGATGTTATCGTTTCTAACGAGCAAAATTTTCACTATTTTCCTTTTTTGGCGCGATTATACCTATTTTACGCTTATACTTATTTGCGCCCTCATCCGACGCCAGCCCGGCATAACCTAAAATTCATCAAAAAACTTATAAAATACCGCTAAATTTTAAAAGGCGAACATGAAAAAAATAGTATTTTTAAGGCTCGATCCGGGCGCTATCGGCGGGGCGCAGAGGTATCTCTCGCGGCTCGTTAAAGCTCTAAAAGACTCGGGCGTTGCGTGCGAGACGCGCGGATTTAACGGCAGCAAAAAGCTAAGCTCATGGATCAAAGCTCTGCTTTTTAACTCGCAAGCAAAGCGGCAAAAGGGTGCGGACGAGATTTATTTTAGTTTAGAGCGCGTCACCTGCGCCGACATCTACCGAGCGGGCGACGGCGTGCATAAAGTCTATATGAAAACCAAGACTTTTTGGTTTACAAACCCCCTAAATTTCGTCATTCCATACCTTGAAAAGCGCACTTTTAAAAATGCTAAAAAAATCATCGCCAACTCAAATTTCATAAAGCGTCAAATTTGCGAAACCTA
Organism: uncultured Campylobacter sp.; assembly: GCA_963526085.1. GTDB lineage: Bacteria > Campylobacterota > Campylobacteria > Campylobacterales > Campylobacteraceae > Campylobacter_A. Next base: position 3,483 of record CAURMS010000104.1, read on the forward strand.
CGGGATCGCCCCTGAAAAGATCGCAGTTGTCTATAACGGCGTAAATTTGCCTACTCGCGTGCAAAGAGGCGCGGCAAAGCTCGCTCTTTGCGAGGAATTCGGGCTTGATTTTAACCTGCCGACGCTGCTGTTTGTGGGAAGCGGTTTTAAACGCAAGGGCGTGAGCGAGTTTTTACGCATCGCGGCTCGGCTCAAAACCCGCGTAAACTGCCTGATCGTGGGCCGCGACAAAAACGCCGCCCGCTACAAAAATCTAGCCAAGGAACTAGGCCTAAACGCCGTATTTACGGGTGCGCAAAAAAGCACGGCGAGATTTTACGAAGGTAGCGAGCTGTTTTTGTTTCCGACGGCGTACGAGCCGTTTTCAAACGTCGTTTTAGAAGCGCTTAGCTACGGCTGCGTCGCTATCACGACCGCTCAAAACGGCGCGGCTGAGATACTGCCCGAGGAGTTTGTGATGAGCTCGCCGCAAGACTACGGCATCTGCGATCTGATTGACGAGATCCTAAACGACGACAAGCGACTGGCAATGCTACAAGAGCGAAATTTGGCGCTTGCTAGCGAGTTTAGTATCGAAAAAAACGCGAACGCGACGCTGGAGATAGTGCGTGCGAATCTTGATTGAGCTGCCGACCTGGCTGGGCGACGCCGTGATGGCAAGCGCCGCAGTGGAAGCCATCGCAAAGCACGCGGCGTTTGGCGCGGGAAATTTGACGGGTAAATTTGAGGACCTGGACGAGCGAGATTTTAGCTTTTCGTCGCAAAATTTCGGCTCCGTAACGCAAGAAATTCAAATTTTTAAAAACGGCACGGCAAATTTTAGCGATAAATTTGATGCGGATCGCAGCGTAAATTTGACGGCGAGCGAGCGAGAAAATCAAATACAAAAAGAGGCACGAGAGCCCGTTAAAATCGTATTTTTCGGCTCGTTTGCGGCGTGCGAGCTTTTTAAGGCTCACCCAAACTGCGAGCGCGTCATCGTGGATAACAGCAAAAAGGCTAAATTTAGACTCTGGCGGCTATTTTGGCAGGCAAGGAAGCTTGGCAAATTTGACGCGGCATTTAGCTTTAGAAGCTCGTTTTCGAGTAAAATTTTGCTTTTCGGAGCGCGAGCGGGGCGAAAACTTATTTTCCAAAAAAGCAAAGACGGCGCGCATCAGGTGCAAAAATACCTAAAATTCGTCAAAGCGGCGTTAAATTTAAAACGCGCGGACGACGAGCTAAAGCTTTACTTTGAGCCGCGTAAATTTGACGCGCCCGTGCTTGGGCTAAATCCGGGCGCTAGCTACGGAAGCGCCAAACGCTGGTATCCGGCCTACTTCGCGCAGGTGGCGCTGCATTTTAAAGACGAGTTTAAGATTATGATTTTCGGCGGCGCGGGCGAGCGCGATATGTGCGAGCAGATCGAGCGAATTTTACGCGAAAACGGCGCGGCCTGCGAAAATCTAGCGGGTAAAACGAGCGTGCGGGAGCTTTGCGAAAATATCGGCGGCATCGGGCAAAGCGGCGGGATATTTATCACGAACGACAGCGGTCCGATGCATATCGCCGCAGCCTACAAGACGCCTACGATCGCGCTTTTTGGACC
>CAURMS010000105.1:0-5056 GCA_963526085.1 uncultured Campylobacter sp.
CGTCTAGAGCGAACATCACGGTTTCCGGCACGAACTGCCCGCCGAATTTGCCAAAATATGCTTTAGTGTTCATCGGTATCCTTTAAATTTTCGTTTATTTTAGCATTTTAAGTTTTTATTAGGCTTATTTTGGGTGCGGCGCGATCGCGCTAGCCGGCAAGCTGGCAAAATGAGTAAATTTGAAACATGCGATATTTTATTTAGGCAAGGCGGCAAAGGCGTAAATTTGCCTTCGCCGCAAGCAAATTTACGCCTTTATCAGCTCTAAAATTTTCTTTATTTTCTCCGCCGATTTTATACCGTTTTCGTCCTCGACTTTTGAGTTTAGATCGAGCACTCGCGGGTTAAATTTGATCGCTTCGCGCGCGTTATGCTCGCTGAATTTTGCAATTTTCAACCCACTGCTCTATTTTTTCTACTTGCTCTTTTTGTAAATACTTTTGCAGGTGCGCTTTATTTAGTAAATATAAAAGAGATAGGATGTCTTTTGCAGTCTTTTGTTTTTCGCTTTCGCTAATGCATGAGAAAAAATCAAGAGTTTTTGTTTTATCCTCTGCGTGGCTTTCGCCGTGCAAAACCAAACGATACATTAAATTTTCAAAATACGTTTGTTGTTCTGGGCTTAAGTTGGCTACTATTACATCGTCCCTTGTGATATCTTCTATACCGCACTGATAATTAAATGTGCCAAAGGCTTCTAGTACTTTTCTCATATTATTGCCGATATTTGCATTTTCTGGTATTGTATTGTTGTCAGTATTTGCATTTTCTGATTTGGGCCTACTTGCATAATCATAAATTTCGTTTAAAAGAGTTTTATATTCTGAATATTTTTTACCAAAATCAACTAATTTCTGATTTTTTAGTTCTCTTTGTATAAATATTACTTCATTTTTTTCGTTGATTTTTATTTGCGGCAGTGAACCAACAATCTTTTGTATATCAAGTGCGCTCATCAAATCATGAGTTAAAACTATCATTCTACTATTATTGCAACCGGTCATAATTTTACGAATTTGGTAATTTAAAAAAGACATTATCCCAACTCTATTTTCAAAATCAAAGCTAGAAATTGGATCATCTATAACTATAAATTTTGGTTTTGTATAAAATTCTTCTTTATTCTCGCCCGAGAAAATCTCGGTAAAGAAATAGCTTAATGCAATAGCGTTTCGCTCGCCGGTCGAGACGTCTTTGGCTTTTACTCTATTACCGTTTGATTTTAAGACATATTGTCCCTGCTCATTTGGTTCACTAAGTTCGAGTCTGCCTTCTTTGAAAAATATATATTTTAGATGCTCATTAATCTTATCCTGGGCTATATTTATCTGTATTCTTTGAGCATTTAGTTCTGAAATTTTACTACTTATACATTCCAGTCGTCTGTCATTGTGATCTTTTTTACTATTTAAAGTCTGCTTAATTCTTAGCTTTTCTTCATAATAGTTAAAATTATCTTTTATCTCGTAGTAGGCTATTTGTTTATTTAGTTCTTCAAGCTCTTGTTTTGGCTCGTTTGCTCTATCTTTTTGTGCCATAAAAGCTTTTCTTCTTTGCTCAAGCTGATATAAATTTTGATTTAATTCACTAACTAAGTTATCAAAATTTACATCTAAATTTAAGGCGACGAATGGATTTTGTATCTTTTGATTTAGTTTTTCAGTGATTTCAGTTTGGCAAGTATCAATTTGCATTTTTATAGCATCGAACAAACCTTTATCTAGTTTATCAATATCTGGCAAATTTTTTAAACAATTTAGTGAATTTTGAATTTCCTGCTTCTTGTTTTCCAAATTTACCCGATGGTTTTGTATGTCCGGATTAAAGATTGTTTCTAAGCTTGATAAAATTTCTCTTTTATATTCATCTGTTAGTTTTTGGAAGCAATATGGACAAATATCTTTATCACTTTCCATTATATTTTTAGTTACTATGTGGTTTGCTTCGGCTATGGCTTGTTTTATTTCTTCTTCTCTTGGGGTTAATTGTTTCTGTTCTACTTGATGTAGCAAAAGCTGCTTAACATCTTCAAAATTTAACTGCCTGATCACTTCTGTAAAATTAAAATCACTTTGGACACCTTTGTAAGATATAAGTTTTTCATCAAAGTTATTTTTTAATTGATCTAAATTTGTATCTGTTATAAAATTATCTATGATATTTTTTGCAAAACTTATTGTTTTGTCTTGCAGAATTTTACTTTGCCTTCTTAGAATATTTTTTTCTCGTTCAGCAAAATTACTCCTTAAATTTTCCACTACATCATTTTCATATTTTTTAGGGTTATCTGTATTTTTATCATCCTCATATTTCTTTAATTCTTGTTCGTAATATTCTTTCCTTTGGGCTCTAATTTCTCTAATATTTTCTCTTTTTTGAAGTTTTTCACCTATATCTGCTGCGTCCCCAAGTAGAACTATCGCATGCAAACCATCATCTTCGATCTTAATTTTACTATTTACATATTCTTCATTAAATACGAAAATATTATTTTTCTGATCTTGGTTTGTTAAATTTACTACTGCTCCGCTTCTGTCTATAATTTGCACAGTAATAAGAGGTTGATTGTTTTGTTTGACGGTATCAAAAGCTTGCGAAATAGTGCTTTTACCGCTTCCGTTTTTGCCATAAACTAAACAAAACCTATGATATTCTTCGCTAAAAAATTTTAAATTTACTTCGCTTTGAAAGCACTTTCCTTGAATTTTTATGCCACAAAAATTACTAAACATTGTATTTACTCCAATGTATTGTTAAATTTTAAAACCTCTAAAATTCTCTCTATTTTTCGCACATCTTTTATGCCATTTTCATCTTCGACTCTTGAGTTTAGATCAAGCACTCGCGGGTTAAATTTGATCGCTTCGTGCGCGTTATGCTCGCCGATGCCGCCCGCCATACCAAAGTCAAATTTGACGCCACGCAAAATCTCCCAATCAAAGCTGATGCCGTTGCCGCCGGCATTTTCGCCCTTGCAATCAAAAAGCGGCATATCGTAAAGCGCTATATCTACGGCCGGAAGCGCGTCCAGTACGCTATAAACGCGCCAAACCTCTAGCCCCATCGCCTTTAAATTTGCGTATAAATTTGAGCTAACCTCGCCATGGATCTGTGCGACGTCAAGCGCGGCAAATTCGCAAATTTCCATTATCTCGCAGTCGCTTTGCCCGGCAAAAACGCCGACGCATTTTTTGCCCGCCGCATGCGTTATGCCGGCTATCTCGCGCGCAGTCTGAGTGCTTACTTGGCGTTTGCTTTTGGCAAATATCGCACCCAAAAAATCTACGTCCAGACTCGCCACCTCACGCGCCTCCGCAGGCGTTTTGATACCGCAAATTTTAACCAGCGTCACGCTTCGCCTCGCACGTAGTCCTCAAAATATCGATAAACTTTACCGCTTTTTATCGCATCCAGGATGACCTCTTTGGCCTGCGCCGGACTGTCCGCGACGCCTGCTGTGTATAGCGCAAACATCGCGTTTAGCACGACGACGTCAAATTTCGGTCCGTCCAGCTCGCCTTTTAAAATTTGCTTTAAAATTTCAGCGTTTTGCTCCGGCGTGCCGCCCTCGATCTCGCTGTGAAACGCCCGTTTGAAGCCAAACTGCTCGGGCGTGATGCTGTACTCGCTGATCTGGCCGCCGCGTAGCTCCACGACGCGCGTCTCGTCACACAGGCTGATCTCATCTAGTCCGTCCTCGCCGCGAACTACCAGCGCTCGCTCGCGTCCCAGTAGCTGCAGCGTCTGGGCATATAGGCGCAAAACGGGCCTATGATAGACGCCTACGAGCTGATTTTTGAGCGCCAAATTTGGATTTAGCAGCGGGCCAAGCACGTTAAAAACCGTGCGGATGCCCAGGCGCTGGCGCACTTCGCGCACCTCGCCAACTAACGGATGGAAAAAAGGCGCGTGGAAAAAGGCCAAATTTTTATCGTTTAGCAGCTCGCGCTGTCGCAGGAGCGAATTTGAGCTATGAACGCCCAAAATTTCCAGCACGTCTGAGCTGCCTGATTTGCTAGAAACGGCTTTGTTGCCGTGCTTTGCAACCTTGACGCCAAGGCTCGCTAAGATAAACGCGACGGTCGTTGATATATTTATCGTTTTAAAGCCGTCGCCGCCAGTGCCGCAAAGATCGATCATCGGCGAAGGATCGCGGTAGGTCTGCGAGTATTTTAGGATGTTTTTGGCGAGGCTTGCGAGGCTTTGCGGATAGAGGCTTTTTTCGCTGATTAGCACCAAAAGTGCCGCTAGCTGCGTGATCTCGTACTCTTTGCTTGCGATGATTTCGCAAATTTGCTCAAAGTCGCGGTCGTCCAGACGTTCGTTTTCTTGCAGCTTGATTAGAAACGGCTTGAGCGGGTGGATTTTGGGCTCTTTGGCGACGTCTGCCGCAGGCGCGGCTTCGTAGTTTATGAAATTTTCGATGATTTTTTTGCCATACTGCGTGAAGTAGCTCTCGGGGTGAAACTGGATACCAAAAATCGGCCTGTCTCTCACGCTAAGCGCCATAACTACGCCATCCTCGCTCACGGCCGAAGCCTGCAAATTTGACGGTAGCTCGTCCACGTAAAGCGAGTGGTAGCGCATAACCTCAAATTCATCCGGCAGTCCCGTAAATAACGGCTCTTTATGGCTAATTTTTATGAGTGAAGTTTTGCCGTGATAGGGCTTTTCTAGGCGTTTGATTTTGGCGCCGTAAACGAGCCCGATCGCCTGATGCCCGAGGCAGATGCCAAGGACCGGCGCGGCGATATCGCTTCGCAAAATCTCCAGGCAAATGCCGCTATCTTGCGGGTGTTTTGGCCCAGGGCTTAGCACGATTTTGCTCGGATTTAGCCTGCGGATTTCATCCAGTGTGATCTTGTCGTTGCGCACGCAGCGTACTTCTTCGTCGGTTAGTTCGCGTAGGTACTGCTCCACGTTAAATACGAAACTGTCGTAGTTGTCGATCAATAAAATCATTTTTTTCCTTTTAAACGGCTTGTCTTTTGAGCGCCTTTGAATGAGCTAGAAATTTCCTCCCTCGATGAACTATATGTTCTATCTTCGGTCGAAA
>CAURMS010000106.1:0-5054 GCA_963526085.1 uncultured Campylobacter sp.
CATAAACGTATTATTAAAGCCCTCAAATTCGCACAGATACTCAAGCAGCATCGGCGGGATAGGCTTAACGTGCGTCGCGTCGAGATAGAAAGTTAGCGTAGCGACGCGTAAATTTTCAGGATTTGGCGTTTCAAGTATCAAGATACCGCCGTCTTTTAGAACTCGGCGCGCTTGCTTTATTAGCTCGCAAAGCTCGCTAAACTCTAAATGCTCCACAAGCTGAAATGCGCTAACAAGCGCAAGACTTGAGTTTTCTAGCTCGCTTAAAAACTCTATCGCTCCTTGTTTTTTGGCCTCAAGATCGTTTTTCTCGCACTCTTTTATCATCTCCTCGCTAACGTCGCAACCGCGCGCGATAAAGCCGTTTTGTTTTAAAATTTCAAGCCACTCGCCTCTGCCGCAGCCTAGATCGACCGCCGCCGGCTTTTCGTTATTTTGCTTTAAAATTTGCAAAAACGGCTCATAAGCAAGCAGGCGTTTTTTGATCTCGCTCTTATCTCCCCTAAATTTATCCTCGAAACTTTTATAAAATTTATCCATTTATTCTCTTTACTTCTAAACTCGGTTCAAGATACGCAAGACCGACAAAATCGGGCTTGCTAAAATTTACGACGTTAAAAATGATTGCGTTGTCGCGCCATTCGTAGTTGTTTTGCAGGTGGTTGTCGCTATCGTGTAGCGCTAATGTGACTGAAAACGATCCGACACCCAAATTTGCGTCAAATTCGAAACTAAAGTCGTACTCCTCGCCTTTTTTGAGATTTTTTAAAGCTTGCTTTAGATGGTAAGTGTTCGTGCCGTAGACGACCTGCGAGAAGCGATTTTTGATCTGATAGCCTAGCACTAGCGAGGGCAAATTTTCGTTTGATTGCACCGTTACTTTTAGTTTGATTTTTTTGCCGACTTCTAAATTTTGTATCTTTTTGCCTGCGGCGTCTAAAATTTCCACGTTTTTTATGCAGGCTTTTTTGTTGCCCGATATTGTTGCGATTTTGCCGTTTTCTAGGGCTACTTGCGAGATTTGTACGTCTTGTTTTTTTGAGATTAGGGCGTTGTAATAATCAAGCACGGCTTCAGGCTCGCCGTCTTTTAAAATTTGCCCTTTTTCTAGCAAGATTACTCGGTCGCAAATCGATTTTATCGCACCGCTATCGTGCGAAACGATGATGAGCGTCGTACCTAGGCTTTTAAATTCTTTTATCTTATCAAAGCTTTTATGCTGGAAATACACATCGCCGACCGATAGCGCTTCGTCGATGATGAGTATATCTGGGCGGTTTGCCGTGACGACCGAAAAAGCAAGGCGCATCTGCATGCCGCTACTGTAAATTCGCACTGGATAATCAAAATACTCGCCTATCTCTGAAAAGTCTTCGATGTAGGCTATTATTTCGTCGATCTGCTCTTTTGAGTAGCCCATGAGGGAGCATGACTGGTAGGCATTTTGCCTGCCTGTTAGATCGCCGTGAAAGCCCATACCCAGCTCCAAAATAGACGAAATTTTAGCACTGCTCGTTACGCGGCCGCTTGACGGTTTTAGCGTGTGCGATATGATTTTTAAAAGGGTACTCTTGCCCGCTCCGTTTTGACCGATTAGCCCGACTACTTCGCCGGCTCCCACGTCAAAGCTTACGTCTTTTAGTACGGTTTTTACGTTTTTTTCTTCTTTATTTTTGCTAAACCACGAGGCAAATCGCTTAAAGTTGCTCTCGTAATCCAAGTAAGTTTTGCAGATATTTTGAACCGATAAAATCATAAAACGTCCGCCATCTCTTCTTCGGCTCGTTTATAAACGAAAAATGCGACTCCAAGGCTTGCTGCGCCGATAAAGGCCGGATAAATCAAAAGTGAGAAATCAGGCATCTTGTCGTAAATCAAAATATCGTGATAGCCGCTAACTACGCCAACAAGCGGATTTATGTAGATAAGCTCTTGCAAATTTGACGGTAAAATGCTCGTCATATAAACGATTGGCGTTAGCCAAAATAAAAACTGCAATACGATGGCGATGATCTGGCCTACGTCGCGCATAAAGACGTTTATCACGCCGAAAAACAGCCCGAATCCTACGGCTAGCATCACCGTAACTAAGGAAAAGATCGGCAAAAAGATCAAATTTACACCCGCAAAATGCCCCAAAAAAGCAAATACGACTGCTATTGCGGCGAATAAAATGAGATTGTTTATCACTGAGCTTAAAACTACGGTAACCGGAAGGACGATTTTGGGAAAAGACATTTTTTTGATTATGTTGGCGTTATCGGTAAAAATGCCGATGCAGCGCGAAAAAATCTCGCTAAAAAGCATCCAGCAAAGCATCCCGCTCATTAGGTAGATCGCGTATGCGTATTTGCTATCGATGCCTGGCAGCTTGGCTGAGAGTACCGAGGAGAGTATGGTCGCGTAGATGAGCACCTGGGCTAGCGGATGCAGTATCGCCCACGCTACGCCCAGTTTACTTTTTGCGAATTTGGTTATAAATTCGTTTTTGACCGAATTTACGATAAAAAACCTATACGTATAAATATTTGAAAACAATCTTTCGTCCGATTAGCTAAATTTGCGTGATTTTACCAAATAAAGGCTAAAAACAAAAATAAAGCTAAATTTATGATCGAAATTTAATAACTCAGTCTAAAATTTTCCTTTACTTGACCTATCTCATTTTTGGTTATGAGTCCTCGCTTTTTTAGCTCGCGGACTAAATTTCTGGAAGCTTTTTTGATGGTTTCTATCTCTGCGTTTAGTCCGCCGGCTACTGAAAATAGCCAGTATTTATGAATTTCTACCCATTCAGCTAGCTTGTTTACCTTTTGCATCGTAGTATCGCTCGGGGCGACTGAGATTTTAGCTAGTTCAAGCTCTTGAAAATATACGGATATGGCCACGATATTTTCGATAAAAGGCTTAAATTTAGGCTTTGAGATAGCGTCTTTTGCTTTATCTATACTATTTGAAATTTTAACGAGCTTATGAAAGTGTTTTTCGCTTAATTTTCCTTCGTCTCTTAGTTTTGAAATTTCGTCTATTTTCGGTACGACTTCTAAAAAGGTTTCTTCGATTATACGTTTGGCTTCGTTTTCAAAGCTTAGCTTTTTTACGAGCACTTTATATGCTTTTAACATATCTTTATTTGTTCTTTTTTCTTTTATCGGTGCGATATTGGGCAGATTTTTTTGTTTTTTGTCTTTACAGAGCTCTTGTATAGTCTCTAAAAACGGTTTTTCTATGCTGCCTTCTATCCTGGCACCGCCTTGCGTGCAGTTATACGTCGTTACGTCTTTTTTGCTTGACTGCTCGATATCGGCTTCAAATTGATTTCTAAATTTATCCCAGACGTAAGTCGTGCGAACTTCGCCCTCGCCGCCGTATGCTTTGACGTATAGATACTCGTCGGCTTGCGCGAATGCGTGCCCGGTGGCGTGAGATTTACCGTCCGGAGCAAAGGCTAAGTCTTGTCCGATTAAAACGATATTTTTATGTTTTAAAACGTAGGCTAGCTGATAGGCTTGATTTGCCGTGGAGTGCCCGATCCCTAGATAGCCGTAGCCTTTTAGCCCGAATGACGTTTCGTTTTGCTGAGGGCGCATGGTTAGGACTAGGCGGCGAGGTAAGATATTTTTAATAGTTTTTTTATGCGTCAAAGACGCTATGATAAAGTAAGTGTCTTTGTCTATTTTTTTATCTCTTTTTTTAAAAAAACTCGACGTGGCCTCTACGCGTTCTATCGAAGTTACGTAGTCGGGCTTTATACCGTGTTTCATTAGTATCGGTAGCGATGCGTCAAGGCTGATGACGGTAACGTACGGAGCAAATTTTTTAAGCGTCTCAAGCTGCTTATCAAGGCTTGGTCCCGTTGAAACGATGACCGCCGTGTCCATTAGTTTATAGCGTTTTTTTATCAAATCGACGTAGGAGTAGTTTGTGAGCATCGCCGTTAAATTTTCTATATTATTCCTTACTCCGATTAGATTGTCGTCTATGCTGTTGCCATGACCGGCCACCATTTGAGAGATGGCTTTTGCAAAGGATTGGTTTATTGCTGCGTAGTCGTCGCTAAACTGATCGTAAAACGGCGAGTGAATTTGAAGATTGTAAATTTTAGCGTATGCGGTAAATTTGCTATTGCACGCTAGATAATAAAACTGCGTGTAGTTTGCGAACTCGGAATAAAAAAGAGTTAGCCTTTCGCTGGATAATTCGTCTGAAAGGTCGATCAAATTTAATGTCGCATAGATGATTTCGATTTCCGGTTCTACGACTATGATTTTCTGATGCGTTTCGTTTTTTAAAAGCGCTTTATAAAGAATCCCGTTGCCTAGCCCGTAAAAATACATAATCGGGTAGCGCTTATATTCGTTCTCGACGGATTCTAGGGTATTTTGGATGTCTTTGACGGGATTTTCGTAGACGTATTTTAAGGTTTTATTGTTGATGATATTTATGTCGATTGGGTCTTTGCCGACAAATACGTCGTAATCCGTCATCTCGTCCATTCCCCAAAGACGGGCGGCTAAAATTTCGTCTTGCTGAAAGAGAGCTTGCAAGTTTTTTTGAAATATCGGATTGGCGCTTGGTTCAAATGTTTCAGAGCTTTTTTTTGCGTTTTTTTGCTCGTTTTCTTTTTCTTTTACGACCTGAAAATCATCCATAGTCGAATATTCGTTTTTCGGCATTTTGCCTCCTTATTATATTGCTATTTTGTTTTAAAGCTAAATTCGTTCCAAATTTACGCCCGAATTTCGCGCAAACTCGGCCAGAGCTTTAAGCATATACGTAGCAAGCGGGCTTGCGGGCTCGCGCGGTATCAAACCTTTGCGATATGCGCTAAATTTACATATCCTCACTGCTTAATCTGTCGCCGAAATTTATATCTCGTTTGGCTGGTTTGCCGATTAGCTCGCGTTTAAATTTAGGATGTAAGCCCCAGCCCGGGCGCACGCTCTTTACGTTTTGCTCGCTAAAAATTTCGCCTTTTTTGATATCTGCGCTTGCATAAAGCGAACGGGCGTAGTTGCGGCTGGCGAGCGCTCTTTCGTCTAATTCGTAGACGG
>CAURMS010000107.1:0-5032 GCA_963526085.1 uncultured Campylobacter sp.
CGATCACGCGCGACGTGAGCGGCGAGGGCGTGCAGCAGGCGCTTTTAAAAATCATTGAGGGTAGCCTCGTAAACATCCCTCCAAAAGGCGGCAGAAAGCACCCTAATCAGGAATTTATCCAGATAGACACCTCAAATATCCTATTCGTCTGCGGCGGCGCGTTTGACGGCCTGGCCGACATCATCGAGCGCAGGATCGGTAAAAACGTGCTGGGATTTGGTCAAGATAAACGCTCTAAAGACGACAGGGAAAATTTGCTAGATGCGCTAGAGAGCGACGATCTGGTGCATTTTGGACTGATCCCCGAGCTCATCGGCAGGCTACACGTTGTCGCTACGTTAAATAAAATCACCGAAGACGATATGGTGCGAATTTTAACCGAGCCTAAAAACGCGATCTTGAAGCAGTATCAAAAGCTTTTCGCGATAGATAGGGCGAATTTAAAATTTGACGACGAAGCCCTAAAAGAGGTCGCAAGGCTAGCCATCGAGCGAAAAACGGGCGCTAGAGGGCTACGAAGCATAATGGAAGAGGTGATGACAGATATAATGTACGAACTGCCGGAGCTTGCGGGCTACGACGTGGTGATTACTAAAGAGGTCGTAAACGGCAAAGAAAAGCCGATTTTCGTAAAAAACAATAAAATAAGCGCATAAGGATACAGATGATTTTAGACCAACTAATAGGATTTTTTTCAAGCGATATGGGTATCGATCTAGGCACGGCAAATACGCTAGTTCTAGTAAAAGATAAAGGTATCATCATAAACGAGCCGTCGGTCGTCGCGGTACAACGCGAAAAATACGGCAAGCAAAAAATATTAGCCGTCGGCCACGAAGCAAAAGAGATGGTTGGTAAAACTCCCGGCGATATCGAGGCGATCCGTCCGATGAGAGACGGCGTTATCGCGGATTTTGATATGACAGAAAAGATGATCCGATATTTCATCGAAAAAACTCACCGCAGAAAGAGCTTCCTGCGCCCTCGCATCATCATCTCTGTTCCTTACGGCCTAACTCAAGTCGAACGTAAAGCCGTGCGTGAGAGCGCGCTAAGCGCCGGAGCTAGAGAGGTGTTTTTGATCGAGGAGCCTATGGCTGCGGCCATCGGGGCAAATTTGCCGGTACGCGAACCGCAGGGGAACCTAGTCGTCGATATTGGCGGCGGTACGACGGAGATTGGCGTAGTGTCCCTAGGCGGTTTAGTCATCAGCAAGTCTATCCGCACCGCGGGCGATAAAATCGATATGAGCATCGTAAACTATATAAAGGAAAAGTACAACCTCCTAATCGGCGAGCGCGCAGGCGAGGATATCAAAATCTCCGTCGGTTCGGCAATCCAGCTGCCTGAGGAGCTTAGTATCGTCGTAAAAGGCCGCGACCAAATCAGCGGTCTGCTAAGCCGCGTGGAGCTAACTAGCGAAGACGTGCGCGAGGCTATGCGCGAACCGCTAAAAGAGATCGCCGACGCCCTAAAAACCGTGCTTGAGATGATGCCGCCCGATCTTGCCGGCGATATCGTGGAAAACGGTATCGTACTGACCGGAGGCGGCGCGCTGATCCGCGGACTTGATAAGTACTTAAGCGATATCGTAAAACTTCCGGTTTTCGTTGCTGACGATCCGTTGCTAGCCGTAGCCAGAGGCACCGGTAAGGCTCTTGAGGAGATTAAATTTTTACAACAACTCGTAAATGAAGAGTAAAATTTTATTCGTCGCTCTTATCGGCGCGCTGGTATTTTTTTCGCTTGATAGAGGCGCGCTGATCTCCGGCTATGTCGTGAATTTAAATAGCCGTGTAGTAGCCGCCTACGACGACGCGGTCAAATTTATAAAAGACGGCGTAAACGAGCATTTTAGGCAGCGCGAGGAGATAAAGCAGCTTCGCGCTCAAAACGCCGAACTGGAAAAATCGGCAGCTCTGCTTTCAAGCTTCGCAAAGGAGCTAAACGAAATTTTGGTCGATAAAAACTCGACCGCCTACGAGCCTAGAGTCCAGCTCGTGCGGGCTCTTAGCTACGTAAATATCAGCGACTACGACAAGGTCTGGCTGGATAAATTTAATGGCTACGACGAGTCAAAAATTTATGGACTCATTTACCAAGGCAAGAGTGCTGGCATCGTCGTGAGCAAGGACGGAAACCCAATGGCCTTGCTGCAAAACGATCCAAAAAGCATATTCGCCGTTTCAATCGGCGAGGAAAAGATCCCGGGCATCGCGCACGGGAGCAAAGACGGAATAACGGTGAAATTTATCCCCCAGTGGCTGACTCCCAAAGAGGGCGACGAGGTCGTCACGAGCGGGCTTGACGGGATATTTTTCAGTGGGATTTCAGTGGGTAAGGTCACGGGCGTGATCCAAGAAAGCCTATATAAAAGCGCGGCCGTAAAGCCCTACGTAAGCATAACCATCCCCTCGTATCTATACGTCGTAACAAAGGAAAAATAATGCCAAAAAGAACCGACATCAACACCGTTTTACTCATCGGCAGCGGCCCTATCGTCATAGGCCAAGCGTGCGAATTTGACTACAGCGGCACGCAAGCTGCAAAGACGCTAAAGCAGCTGGGCTACCGCGTCGTACTCATAAACTCAAATCCGGCCACCATCATGACCGATCCTGATTTCGCCGATGCTACCTACGTCGAACCGATAACCAAAGAGAGCATCAAGCGCATCATAGATAAAGAAAAGGTCGACGCTATACTGCCTACGATGGGCGGTCAGGTCGCGCTAAACGTCGCTATGCAGCTATATGAGGCGGACATGCTAGGCGGCGTCAAATTTCTAGGCGCCAACCCGCAAGCGATCAAAAAAGGCGAGGATAGGCAGGAGTTTAAAAAGGCGATGCAAAAGATCGGCATGGATCTGCCGCAAAGCCAGTACGCCTACGACATGGACGAGGCGCTAGCCGCAGCCGCAAACATCGGCTTTCCGCTCATCATCCGCGCTAGCTATACCCTAGGCGGCGCAGGCAGTGGCGTGGCGTATAATATCGACGAATTTAAAGAACTAGCCCAAACGGGCCTAGATGCCAGCCCGATACATGAAATTTTGGTCGAGGAGAGCTTGCTAGGCTGGAAAGAGTACGAGATGGAGGTCATCCGTGACCGCAACGACAACTGTATCATCGTCTGCTCTATCGAAAACCTTGATCCGATGGGCGTGCATACGGGCGACAGCATCACGGTTGCGCCGGCTCTTACGCTAACTGATAAAGAGTATCAGGCTATGCGCGATGCTAGCTTTAAAATTTTACGCGAGATCGGCGTGGATACGGGCGGTAGCAACGTGCAGTTTGCTATAAATCCAAAAACCGGCCGCATGATCGTGATCGAGATGAACCCGCGCGTGAGCCGCAGCTCGGCGCTAGCAAGCAAGGCCACTGGCTACCCGATCGCCAAGGTCGCGACGCTGCTAGCGGTTGGCTTTAGCCTGGATGAGATCAAAAACGACATCACGGGCACGCCTGCTAGCTTTGAGCCCGTCATCGACTACATCGTGACCAAGATCCCGCGCTTTACGTTTGAGAAATTCCCGGGCGCGAACCCGTATCTAGGCACTGCGATGAAGAGCGTGGGCGAAGTAATGGCGATCGGCAGGACGTTTAAGGAGAGTATCCAAAAGGCGCTTTGCTCTATGGAAAAGGACTATTACGGATTTAACTTCGTAAATTTGGAGAAAAATGCGCTAGTTTATGGGCTTAGAAACGCGAACGAAAGCCGCATTTTATACGTCGCGCAGGCGTTTCGAGACGGCCTTAGCGTCGCTGAAGTGCACGAGATGAGCAAGATCGATCCGTGGTTTTTGGATCAAATTTGGCAGATCGCTAAATTTGAAGAGCGCATCGACATGGATATCCTAAACGACGAGCCGCTGCTAAGAGAGGCCAAAACGATGGGCTTTTCGGATAAGATGATCGCGCATCTCATAAATTTAAAAGACAACCTTGATCTGGGTCAAAACGATATTTATTTCGCGCGCGAGAAAATGGGCATAAACCTCGAATACAACGAGGTAGACACCTGCGCAGGCGAGTTTAAGGCGCTCACGCCGTATCTTTACTCGACGACGAATATCACGAAGCTGCCGCATCTTTCGTTAAATTTTGCGGAGTCAAATTTAAGTTCAAATTCGGCGCAAAAAGAGAAAAAAGTGATGATCATCGGCGGCGGTCCAAACCGCATAGGCCAAGGCATCGAGTTTGACTACTGCTGCGTGCACGCTAGCTACGCGCTACGCGACATGGGCGTAAAGACCATAATGTACAACTGCAACCCAGAAACCGTCAGCACCGACTACGATACGAGCGATATTTTGTATTTTGAGCCGATTGATTTTGAGCACGTTAGAGCCGTGATCGAGCATGAGAACCCAGACGGCGTGATCGTGCATTTTGGCGGCCAGACTCCGTTAAAGCTCGCCAAACGCCTAAGCATAGCGGGTGCAAAAATCATCGGCACCAGCGCTCGCACGATCGACGTCGCCGAGGACCGCAAAAAATTTAGCGAATTTATCTCTAAAATAGGCGTCAAACAGCCGCAAAACGACACTGCGACGAGCGAAAAAGAGGCGCTAGAAAAGGCCGCGGCTATCGGCTACCCAGTGCTCGTACGCCCTAGCTACGTGCTAGGCGGCCGCGCGATGAGACGAGTGCATAGCGACGAGGAGCTGCGCCTATACATGAGCGAGGCGGTCAAGGTCAGCAACCACTCGCCCGTGCTGATCGATAAATTTTTACAAGACGCCGTGGAGCTCGACGTAGACGCGATCAGCGACGGCAAGGACGTCTATATCGGCGCCGTGATGCAGCACATCGAGGAGGCCGGCATCCATAGCGGCGACAGCGCGTGCATACTGCCTCCGCTAAATTTGACCGCGCAGATGATCGAAAAGGTAGAAAACCAAACCCGCGACATCGCGCTAAATTTAGGCGTAGTGGGGCTTATGAATATCCAGTTTGCCATCTACGAGAATGAACTTTTTATGATCGAGGTAAACCCGCGCGCCAGCCGAACGGTACCGTTTGTTAGC
>CAURMS010000108.1:0-5025 GCA_963526085.1 uncultured Campylobacter sp.
GTATAATGGCATTAAATTTTAGAGTCGCAAGCAAAAACGATCTTGGTTTAGCAAGCCAAACGCAGTCTTTGCTCGCGATAGCTTTGTAGTATATAAAATTTAGCTCGCCGATCAAAAAAGCGAGCTAAGAGCCTAATGGCGGCAGTTTTTGCAGTCTTTTACGGTTACGAGCACGTTCATCTTTTCTATGAAATTTCCAAGCTTTCTCTCCAGATTTTCCTTGTACTCGCTCAGCGCCTCGCAGAAGTTATAGTCCTCGACGTGTCCACAGCTCTCGCATACGACGTGGATGTGCGGGTAGCTAAAGATATCGTAGCGCGCTTTTTGGTTTGGCATATTTACCTCGACGACGAGCCCTTCGTCTTTGAGCATATTTAGGTTTTTATACACCGTTGCGAGCGATACGGACGGGTTTTCGGCACAGATCTCTTCGTAAAGCTCATCGATCGTCGGGTGCGTGTGACGGTCGAGGATCTTGAGCACGCTGAGGCGTTGCGGAGTAGCTTTGAGCCCGTGATTTTTGAGAAGTTCCATATAGTTCATAGTTTTTCCTGATATTTTTTGCTAAATATACAAAAATTTTATTTAAAACTTCTTTATAGTTGGTAATATAAATTATTATTTACTAAAATTTGTGTCATTTGTAGTCAAATTTATGCTTTCTGCGAGTTTAAGTGCTATACTCAAGGTAAATTTTAGACGTTTAGGCTTAAATTTGCTCTGCCGAATTTAGTGTTTTGGGACTTAAATTTGAAGGCGATTTAAATTTGACGGTTTGCTTGCCGAATTTAAATAAAAAGCCGACTTTTAATGCGGCGTAAATTTTACTATCGATCGTTGCAACCGAACGTCGCTTATCATCGCTACCGTAAAATTTATTTTTTGTCGGTTGCGGTGATACCGCAGTATTTTAGATACGGCTACGTTTTTGAAAGCAAAGGCGTAAAAATAATTCGCATTTTTGCGTTTTCGCTAATTGCGATTTTAAATTTAAGCAAGCTTTTGCGCCTTGCCGTACGGCTAAATTTACGAGCAAAAATCTACTTAAATTTTACTTTTTTTGATAAAATCCGCGTCCAATCAAGCACCGGCACAAAATTTAAGCATTTTATAAATGGCAAAAAACGAGAGTCTGTAATGTTTTTTAGCGATTTTATCCTAGGGCGCAGCGAGCAAAACAAACCTTAGCACAAAAAGCCTATCGCAGCTCAAATTTAACCCAAAATTCGCTCGCAAGCCAGCCCGTAAAAAAGATAAACGAAGATAAAAATCAATAAAACCGGCTCGATGCGCGCAAATTTGCCTATGCCGTTTAAGGCGCGGTAAATCAAAGTAAGAGCGGCGAGACCGAGTATAAAAAGGTTTGTTTCGCTCAAATTTTTCGCCTTTTCCGTCCAAATACGCTCGTCAAAACACGCAAGAATGCTTCAGCTCAAATTTAATCCGCCGTTTCGGATAAAATCTTCTCGCAAATGCTTGTTGTGTCGATACCAAGTGCCTTCTCGACATCGGTCGTAGCGCCGTGCGGGATAAAGGTGTCGTCAAACTCAAAGCTAACGATGCGCACGTCAAAAATACGTCGCTCCTGCAAAAATGCAGCCAAAATCTCGCCTACGCCACCCTTTTTTGCGGTATCTGAAAAGACGTACCAAATTTTATGCTTGCGCGCGAGCTCTTGCAAAAGTTCGCCGTCAAGCGGCTTAACAAAAACCAAATCAACAAGGCTTGGGTCAAATTTGCCGTTCGTTTTTTCTTGTAAAATTTTGCGCGCGGCATTTGCCTTACCCACGGCGTTACCGTAAGCGATAAATGCTGCTTCGCCGCCGCCCTCGACCAAGATTTCACCTTTACCAAGCTTAAGCTCTCGCGCCTCAAATTCACCCTGCGCCAGCGCAAAAGCTCCGCGCGGATAACGAAAAGCGCAAGGCCCCTCGTGAGCGTAGGCGTAGCGCATCGCGAGCCTAAAACTATCGGCGCAGCGAGGCGCGAAGATCGTCAAATTCGGGATCAAATTTAGATAGCTCACGTCAAAGGCGCCTTGATGCGTCTCGCCGTCCTCGCCGACGATGCCCGCGCGGTCCATCGCAAAGACGACGTTTAGGTTCATGATCGCGCAGTCGTGCACGACCTGGTCAAACGCCCGCTGCAAAAAAGTCGAATAAATCGCGATAAAAGGCTTAAAGCCCTCCTTTGCCATCGCAGCCATCGAGGCGACGGCGTGCTGCTCGGCGATCGCTACGTCCCAAAACCTATCGGGAAATCTCTCCATCAAAGCGTCTATACCCGTGCCCGTAGGCATCGCGGCGGTTACTCCGACGATATTTTTATGCTCGCTAGCTAGCTGGGTCAAATTTTCCGCAAAGAGCGCGGTGGCTGATTTGGCGGCTGATTTTTTGATAGCTTCGCCGCTTTGCAAATCAAACGGGCTCACGCCGTGCCAGTTTGCTAGGTGCCCCTCGGCCTTTTCGTAGCCCTTACCCTTTAGCGTCTGTGCGTGCACGACGACGGGCTTTTTCATACCTTTTGCGACGCTAAAAGCCTCGATGAGCGCCCTCACGTCGTGGCCGTTTACTGGACCGATATACTCAAGTCCAAGCTCCTCGAAAAACATCCCGGGCGTAAAGATCCTGATGCCCTCCTCCATCCTGCGCGCCATATACGCGGCGCCGTCTGGCATATAGCTCAAAAATTTCTCTACGCGGCTTTTAAACTTCTGATACAGCGGCCCAGCCATCATCTGGGAGAGGTAGTTGCTAAAGGCACCGATGGGCTTGCTGATGCTCATTTCGTTGTCGTTTAGGACGATGACGCATGGGTTTTTGATGTCGCCCAGTTCGTTTAGCGCCTCGTACGCAATACCTGCACTCATCGAGCCGTCGCCGATAAGGGCTACGGGGATACGGTCTTCGCCCTTTAGCTTGATCGCCTTTGACGCGCCCACTGCTAGCGAGATCGAGGTGGAGCTGTGACCTGCGATAAAGTAGTCGTATTTACTCTCGGAGGGCTTGGTGTAGCCGCTAATACCGCCGAATTTTCTAAGCGTGTCAAATTTGTCCCAGCGCCCCGTGATTAGTTTATGCGCGTAGCTTTGGTGGCTAACGTCAAATATAAACGGATCTTTTGCGGCGTCGAAAACATAGTGCATCGCGACGATAAGCTCGACTGCGCCGATGTTTGAACTCAGATGCCCGCCGTTTGCGCTGACGGTTTGTAAAATTTTATCACGGAGCTTTCCACAAAGTGCTTCGAGCTCCTCCATGTTCATAGATTTTACGTCTATCATTGTCCTATTATCTTTTTGATTTTTTCTAGTCTGGCTTCGATCGTGCCCTCAAGGTTGCCCGCGTCGCTTAGCACTATCGCTCCGCCAGCGCTGATGGCTTCGTCGGCAGAGATTTTGACGTTTTGACCGGAGAAATTTTCTTTGATAAACTCGTAATCTTTCGGATTTACTTTAACCTGCACCTCTTTGGCGTCTTTTATCTCGCTAAAAAGCTCTTTGCAGATAGCTGCGGCGATGTTTGCCGAATTTAGCGAAATCTCTTTTTTCACGACCTCTTTTGCGATCTCGATTGCGGTAGTCGGCAGCTGCGCTTCGCTGGATGCGATGAGGCTTTCAAATTTAGCCGCCTGCTCTTCTAGCTTATTTATAGACCCCAGGTATCTGCTCTCAAGTGCCTTTAGCTCTTCGTTAAATTTAGCCGCCGCCTCGTCTCTGCCCTGCTTTATGCCGTCCTCTTTAGCGCGCTGGATCTCGCTCTCTAGGCGTTTAGCAAATTCGTTTTCTTGGTTTTCGATTTGCATTTGCAGCTTTATCATACTGCCGCTCATTTCGTCGGTACGCTTTAGCAACTCCTCGATGAAGCTTGACTCAGGATTAAAATGCCCGCCCTGCTCTTTTGCTTCGCCTAAATTTGAGCCCTCCTGCCCGCCGTTTAAAGCTCGCTCGTTATGCTCGGTCGCGCGGCCGGATTCGCTTTCGTGGGCCGAGTGTGTATCCTCGCTTCTTTTTTCCTGGCCTAAAATTTTAAACCGATAGTTTTCTATAAAGTGCTCTTTTGAGCGCTCATTTGTTATTACGCTACTTTTCATTCTATCATCTCATCGCTTTCGCCTATTTGGAACGCCCCGCTTTCGGCTAAGGCCTGAACCTGCTCTACTATGCGGCGCTGCGCCTCTTCGACGTCTTTTACGCGCACCGCTCCCAAAAACTGCATTTCTTCTTTAAACGAGTCACTGGCGCGCTGAGACATACTGGAGAGAAATTTATCTCTCAATGCGTCGCCGCTGCCTTTTAGTGCGACCATGAGGTCTTTTTTATCGACGTTTTTAAGTATTTCGCGGATAGCTGCTTGATTGAGGGTGTTAATATCCTCAAAGGTAAACATAAGCTCTTTGATCGTCGTAGCGAGCTTGTCGTCGACGTCCTCGATATATTCGATCGTAGCTTTGGACGCCTTTTGGCCGAGGCGGTTTAACACCTCCGCCACGGCCCTTGGTCCGCCAACCTCGACCTTGTAGGACGTGAGGCTCTCTAGTTTGCCTTCTAGCACCGTTGAAACGCGTTTGATTATAGACGGGCTGATGTCGCCCAAATTTGCCATTCTCACGACGACCTCGCTTCTAAGCTCGTTATTAAAAAACGAAAGCGTCTCGGCCGCACTAGTCGAGTCCATATGCGCCAAAATAAGCGCGATAGTCTGCGGGTGTTCGTTAACGATAAAGTCCGCAAGCTGCTGAGGCTTAACCTTAGTAAGATAGCCGAAGCTCTTTGTGTTTTCCATGCTTTTTGCGAGTTTATCAAGTATCTTTTGCGCAGCTTCCGGACCAAAGGTGCGGTATAAAATTTCTTTCGCATACTCTAAGCCACCGCTTCTCATATATTGATTTGACTGCATGAGAGCGTAAAATTCTTCTAAAACCGCAGCAGCTACGCTTTTATCCGTGCTTTTTGCGGTAGCTATATAGCGCGAAATTTCGGTTATGACGTCAACCTCCATATGCGAAAACAGTAGCGTCGTAACG
>CAURMS010000109.1:0-5024 GCA_963526085.1 uncultured Campylobacter sp.
CCACGGCAAGAAAACCGAAGCCGAATGTGCTAAGCTGGATCAAATACTCGTTAAATTTGAAAAACATCCCGACCGCTGCGCCGAATCCCGCGCCGCTTAGTACGCCTAGTATTGAGGGGCTAACGAGCGGGTTTACGAACATCGCCTGATACGCCGCGCCGCTGATCGCTAGGCTCGCACCGATGAGCACGCACGCAAGTATGCGCAGCAGGCGAATTTCAAGCAAGAGCGTGTGCATGACCTCAAAATCTTTTAAGCTTTCGCCCCGCAGCAGCGAGCCTGCGACGCAAAGCGCCAGCAGCAGGGCCAAAAACGCAAACGCCTTTTTGCTCATTTTTCTTTACTCACTCGGCGCCCCGTCCTAAAATTTTATAAATTTGCTCATCGCTTAGCTCAAGATCCAAAAATAGCTTGTAAAACTCGCGCGTCTCGCGGACCATGTCAAATTTAAACACTTCGGGGTAGGTTAAATTTATGAGCCATTTTAGCCCCAAAAACCTCATAAACGAAGGCGGGCGGTCAAACCACGAAAAGGGCTCGCGCGGGATGTAGTAGGCTTTTTTGTTTTTCACCGCGCTTAGCAGCTGCCACTTCGGATCGCCGTAAATTTTATCAAACAGCTCTTTTTCGTAGACGAGGATGATGTCAGGGTCGTATTTAACGAGCTGCTCGAAGCTGATCTTTACGCGCCCGAAGGATTTGGCGTTTGGATCTTCGCTGCACTTATGCACGTTCTGCGCGCCGGCTCTCTCGATGAGAGTCGCGTGCCACGAGCCCTCGCACTCGGTGGCTAGCCCGTCGCCGCCCTGTGCGTAGTAAATTTTCACCTTTTGCAGGTTGTTTTTCTTGATGTATTCCTCGATCTGTGCGGTTAAATTTAGCGAATTCCGTGCATAATTTACGAGACGTGCGGCGCGTTCCTGTTTACCCGTTACTTCGCCTAAAATTTCAAACCCGTCCAAGTAGTCCTCGAGCTTCGTCGCGCTTAGATAGAGCATCGGTTTTTTGATAGAGCCGAAAACCTCGCTCATCTTTTTAGTGTTGCGCGAGCTTGCGTTTACGAGGATGAGCTCGGGGTTTAGGCGTAGTAGCATCTCGACGTTTGGAATTTTACCCTGACCGAAAAAGCCGCCCACGACGGGCTGCTCTTGCACCTCTTTTTTGACGTAGGGCCGCTCGTAGTCGTTCCACTCGAAATTCGTGCCGCTGATTTTAGCGGGATCAAGCGCGTAGAGCATATATAAAAGCGGCGGCGAGCTCGCGTAAATTTTAGACGGAGTGCCTTGCAGCTGGGCTATGTTTTCGCTGTTTTGGGCGATGTAGTCCTTGATCTGCTCAGGCGTCATCGCAAAGCAAAAGCCCAAAAACGCAAAGAAAAACAAGATAATTTTTTTAAACATTTTTCGCCTTTAAAATTATTTTGTAAAGTATAGCTAAAGAAATTTTAAAATAGATTTTATTATATAAATAGAGTCAAATTTATGCGGACCAACTCCCTTTTGGAGCGATCCGCCTTGCAAATTCTAATTAGAATTTATATCTTAAATTCGTGAAAAATACCCTTCCCTCTTCCGGATAGCCTTCTCTATATTCGTAGTTTTTATCAAACAAATTTGATATGCCGGCCTCTACACTTAGGCTTTCGGTAGGTTTGTAGATAAATTTGACGTTTGTTGCGCCAAAATCCGCAAGTTTTGTCAGTTCGTAAGAGTTTGAGTAGCGGCTAGAGATCATATACTGCGATGCGTAAATGCTAAATTTAGGCACGATCTTGTAATCTACGCAAGCAAAAGCCTTGTGTTTAGGTATGTCGTAAACTCTACTATCGGCACCGCTTTTATATTTCGCGCTGATATAAGTGTAGTTGCCGCCTAGCTCCAAATTTTACCCCGCAAAATATGTCGCGCCGAGCTCAAAGCCCTTGTATTCGGCTTTATCTACGTTTATGGCTTGAGCTAGCTTTTTGCCGCCTACGATGATGTTGTGCTCGCCGATAGCGTCTTTAACCTTAGAGTAAAATAGCGCCGTCTCCAGTCTCAAAGCCTCGCCGAAGCTTCTTTGATAGCCGACTTCGTAGTGGTTAGCGACCTCGGGCTTTAGGTATGGATTTGGCTCATTGCGGCCGAAGCGTTTTGAGTAGCGCTCTTTCATACTAGGAAAATAGGTCTTTTTAGCAAAGCTAACGCTAAGCTCGTCGTTGCCGTCAAAGCTGTGTTTGATCGCGGCTTGGTAGTTAAAGGCGTGGCGTTTGGCGACCTCAAAGTCATAAAGCGTATTTGTAGCCGATGTTATCTTGCCGTATTCTTGAGCCTTGATCGCATCTCTAGTATCGTAGCTCACGCCCAAAATCAGCCGCGTAAAATCGGTAAATTTGTAAGTATTTTCTAGCGCAAAGCTGTATGTTTTATCCTGATACGTCTGCATAGGCTCGCCGTCGTCATGCTCTTTGTGCTCGTCAAATTTATAGTTAAACGCAAATTTTAGCGTATCCCTATCGCCGATATCGCCACCTATCTCAGTACCCAGTCCATAGCCTTTATCGCGGTAGTGGCTGTTAAACATCGCGGGCTTGATGCCGTTTAAGTCGTTTACAAATTTGTCGTAAAAGGCTTTGGTATTTACGTAAAGACTATTAGCAAACTGCGTATGAGATAGCCAATATATGCTTTCTTTGTCCCATTTCGGCCACTCCCAAAAGCGTTTTGCCATGTTGTATCTGGCGTAACGGCCGGTGTAGTACGGCTGCTCTTTTTCGCCTTTTTGATTGATATAGGCGATGGCGTATTCGTCGGTCTCATTTGGCGTGAAGCCGAATTTTATATTAAATTTCTTATCGCGCTGTACGGAGTTATCGCGTCTGCCGCCGTCTTCGTTGCGAGTAACGCCCGGTTTAAAGTCGTGAGAGAGCTGCTGTCCTGCATCCTCCATATAGCTACCGCCGGCTTGCACGTAAAATAGCTCTTGCTTGGTGCCGATACTGAAATCAACGTTGTTGCCGTAAGTCTTGGCGTTTCTACCCGTCTCAAAGCCGTAGCCGACACTACCCTCAAGCTCTTTCGTCGGTTTTTTAGTGATCAAATTTATAGCTCCGCCCATCGTATTTGGGCCGTAGAGCACGGAGCTAGAGCCTTTTGAGATGTTGATTTGGCTTAGATCAAATGTCGTAAATCGTCCAAAGTCCGCGTTGCCGTCATACGGGATATAAACGGGAATACCGTCGATATAAAGCGGCACTCTGCGCGCGTCAAAGCCGCGAACGTAGAAATTATGCTCTGCGCGCGGACCTTTTTTATCTACGTAAACGCCCGGCGTGCTGTAAGCGACCTCCGAGAGGCGCTTTATCTCATTCTTTTGCATCTGTTGCTCATCGATGGTCACGACGTTCGTGTCGCTTTTTTGTACACCGCCGACGGTTCGGTGTTCACCAAAGTGCACATGGCTAGCAAAGAGGACATCGAGCTAGCCATCGCAAGCGCTTATAGAGCGCAAAAGCTTTGGGCAAAAACGACTCCTCGCGAAAAGGAAGCTGTGCTTTTAAGGGCGGCCGAAATTTTTGAAAAAAGAGCGGACGATATTAGGGATATATTGATACGAGAAAGCGGCTCGACGATCGCAAAGTGCAACTTTGAGATTAGCGTCGTTAGCGATATATTCCGCGTTGCGGCGGGTGAGGCTAGACGCGTAACGGGACAAACTTTCGTTTCAAACGACGACGGGGTTTTTTCGTATGCCGTTCGTCGTCCACTGGGAGTAGTCGCCGGCATTTCGCCGTTTAATGCGCCAATGATTCTAAGTAGCAAAAAATTTGCCTTTGCGATAGCGGCTGGAAATAGCTTTGTATTAAAACCATCGTCAAATACGCTAGTTTGCGGCTTGGTGTTCGGCGAAATCCTGCAAGAGGCCGGTTTGCCAGCCGGCGTGCTAAATATCGTTCCATGCTCAAGTAGCGTGCTTGGCGAGACTTTTCAAGAAGATAAACGTATATCCATGATAACGTTTACGGGATCGACCGAGGTCGGCAGGCATATAGCTCAAAGCGCGGCAAAAAATATGAAAAAATGCACCCTTGAGCTGGGCGGGAAAAGTCCCGTTCTGGTTCTTGAGGATGCGGACGTTAGCTATGCTGTAGATACCGCGTTTTTCAGTATCTTTATGCACCAAGGTCAAATTTGCATGGCGGGCTCGCGAATCATAGTGCATGAAAAAATTTATGACGATTTCGTCTCCAAATTTACGGAAAAAGTTAAAATTTTACAAGTCGGCGATCCGACCGATGCGCGCACTGTTATCGGGCCGCTTATCGAGCGTAAACAATGCGAATTTATCGATGATTTGGTTCTTGACGCAAAGAAAAAAGGCGCGCGGATACTAACTGGCGGTACGAGCGAAAACAACTTTTATATGCCGACCACCGTCGCGGACGTTACGCCGGGCATGAAAATCTTTTCAACCGAGGCGTTTGGGCCGGTTACGGCTATTATTAAAGCGCGGGATTTAGATGAAGCCATAGAACTAGCCAATAGTACGGATTATGGACTAAGCGCGACCGTCATCACTCAAAATGTCGCGGACTATCTGCGCTGCGCCGAGGAAATAGAGACAGGGATGATGCACGTAAACGGCCCTTCGTTGCAAGACGAGGCGCATATTCCTTTTGGCGGAGTAAAAATGAGCGGACTTGGTCGCGAGGGCGGGCATTTTTCTATCGAGGAGATGACGGAGCTAAAATGGATCACCGTCGAAGGCATGGGAAATCATAAATATCCGTTTAAATTTAGCCGCCTACAAGCTAAATTTATTTAGTTTAGCCTGTGAAGCTTTGTTTCGAGCCGGTTTTAGTCTGCTTGAATTTGGTAGTAGTCAAGAACAACAAAAACTCGCCCAAATTTGACGAGATCGCGGACGCCTTTTTTAGTTTTAAACTAGAAAAAGAGCCCGATAACGCTACCAATATAAAAGAACAAAGGCAGGATTATGAAATTTACCATAAGGATAAGTTAGGCGGTCTAGTCACGACACAGATA
>CAURMS010000110.1:0-4962 GCA_963526085.1 uncultured Campylobacter sp.
CTCACCCACTCGACCGAGTCTAGTGTGCCCATCTCTAGCGCCATGTATAGCTCGCCTGTCGGGATCGTGTTTATCGTCGCTCCCACGCGCGCCATAACCTCGCCGCCAAAGCCGGGGATCCTGATTTTTAGGCCTTTTAGATCATCTACGCTGTTGATCTCTTTTTTAAACCAGCCGCCCATTTGCGTGCCGGTATCCCCCGCAAGGAAAACTTTGATATTGTATTTGTCGTAAACTTTTTCCTCTAGCTGCTTGCCGCCGCCGAATTCATACCAAGCGCGAAGCTCGGTCGCGGTCATACCAAAAGGCACAGCAGTGAAAAACATAGTGTTTGCGTCCTTGCCCTTGTAGTAATAAGACGCAGTGTAGCCGATATCGTACTGACCTCCCTTAACGAAGTCTAGGATACCAAACGGCGCCTTGTGCTTAGACGGATAGTCTATCCTCACCTCTAGCCTGCCATCACTTAGCGTCTCGACTACGCGTTTAAACTCTTTCGCTGCGTCGCCCAAAACCGGAGTCGTGCTCTCCCAGGTACTGGCTAGCTTTAGTTTATAGGTTTTGTCCGCTGCGTTCGCGCTTAGCGCTAAACCGAAAGCAGCCAAAACCGCTAAAAACTTTTTCATTTTTGCTCCTTAAAATAAATTGGCCGATTATACTTATTTTTTTTAAAAATTTGGTAAAATTGCGCAAAAAAGGGGCATCCATGAATAAAAAAACCAAAATCCTAGCCACGGTCGGACCGGCCAGCGAATCCATAGAGGTTATGGAGCAATTAGTTTTAGCCGGAGTCAATGCTTTTAGGCTAAATTTCAGCCACGGCACGCACGAATATCACAAATCAAATATCGATAAAATCAGGCAAGTAGAAGCGAAGCTCGGGCGCAAAATAGGTATATTTCAGGATATCTGCGGCCCTAAAATAAGAGTCGGCAAGCTAGACAGAAGCGAATTTAAACTAAAAATCGGCGATACGCTTATCTTCGTAAAAGAGGAAATAATCGGCGAGCAAGTAGACGAAAATCACTATAAGCTTTGCATAAATCAGCCTCAAATTTTAGCCGCGCTAAAAACGGGCGAATACATCTACCTATGCGATGGACAAATCCGCGCCAAAATCACGCAAGCAAGCGCCCAACAGGTGGAAGCCGTAGTCGAAAACGACGGAGTGCTTCGCTCGAACAAGGGCGTAAATTTCCCAAATACCAAGCTTAATATCGAAGTTATCACGCCTAAAGATTTAAAAGATTTGGAATTTGGCGCCAAAAACGGCGTTCATTTCGTCGCGATCTCTTTCGTTCAAAACGCAAACGACATAAGAAAAGCTAGAGAGATACTAAAGGGCTTTGGCTCCAAAGCTCAAATTTACGCCAAAATAGAAAAATTTGACGCCGTGGAGAATATCGACGAGATCATCGAGGCCAGCGACGGCGTGATGGTCGCTCGCGGAGATCTGGGAATCGAGGTGCCCTACTATAAGGTGCCGACGATCCAAAAACTCATCATCAAAAAAGCAAACGAAGCAGTTAAGCCAGTCATCACGGCTACACAGATGATGCTAAGTATGGCCGAGCACGAAACAGCTACTAGGGCCGAGATCAGCGACGTAGCAAACGCTGTACTAGACGGTACCGACGTAGTCATGCTAAGCGAAGAAAGCGCAGTCGGCATAAACCCGGTCGCCGTCGTGGAAGCGATGAGCAACACCATAATCCAAACGCAGCAAATTTATCCTTTTAACAAATTTGATTTTGACCGCTACGACGATACGGATATGATGGCATCTAGCACCGCAAGGCTCGCCTCAGCGCTAAAAGTAGACGGCATAATAGCGCTAACCTCATCGGGCGGCTCGGCGGCAAAACTAGCCAGATACCGCACCGACATAGATATCATCGCCATAACGCACAACGAGCAGGCCGCGTATAGGCTAACTCTTTGCTGGGGCATAACGGCAGCGTTCGTGATAGAAAAAGAAGAAAGACTGCACACGCTCATGGCCAAATCAATCAAAGCCGCAGTCGAAAAAGGCTACATAAAAGACGATAAAAGCTACATCATGACTGCTGGATATCCGACGGGAGTGGCTGGCAGCTCGGACCTGATCAGGATTTTAAGAAAAGCTCAGATAGATTATTATCTAGAAGAAGCCGATAAATAGAGGGCTTTTCGCATCGAGGCTTCGATTTTGGCCTCGTCGAGCGAGCCCTCGAAAAATAAATTTAACGCTAAAACCGCCTGGAAAAGTAGCATCTCACAGCCGTCTTTATGCGCGAGCCCGCTAGCGGCGGCTAAATTTAAAAAAGGCGTTTTTTTGCCGTAAATAACGTCAAAGGCAAATTTGGCTTCATCAAAAATCGGACGCAAAATCTCGATCGGTGCGGGCAAATATTCGTCTTTTAGTCCTGCCGAGGTCGTATTTACGACAAGATCAAATTTGCCGCCATTAAATTTGCCAAAATTCGCCCAGCTAAATTTTTCAAATTCAGTAAAATTTGCCAGCCTCTCCTCGCTTCTATTTAGTACGCAAACTCGCACGCCGCGGCTTTTTAGCGCATATGCGACCGCTCTAGCTGTTCCGCCGGCACCCAAAATAAGAGCCGAATTTATATGTCCAAAACATTCTATCGCTCGTAAAAACCCGGGCGCATCGGTATTGTAGCCGTAAATTTTATCGCTGCGAGATACGAGAGTATTTACAGAGCCGATTTTAGCAGCCGTTTCGTCTGGGGCGTCGCACTGCGCTAGCGCTGCTTCTTTGTGAGGTACGGTGACGTTTGCGCCGCTTAATTTTAGTTCTTTAAATTTGGAGATGAGTTGCGAGCCGTCTGCTAGCTCGTAGCGAGTATATAGGGCTTCGCGAGATAGACCGAGCTCGCCGAGGGCTAGATTATGTAGCCTCGGCGAAACGGAGTGGGATATAGGGTTGCCAAAAACGGCAAAAACCATCATTTTATATTTACGATAAAGGCGTTTGGAGCCGCGCTTTGCTTGATTTTAGCAAGCTCGCTTTTTAACTGCTCGCCGCTATAAGGGCCGACTAGCACCTTGATGATTTCGTTACCGTTTACGTTCGTCCTATATAGCTTATAGGCGTATCCTGCGGCTTTTAGTTTGCCAAGCTCAGGCGCTTTTTCATTAAAGTGCTTAACGGCGAAAACTTGCACGTAACTACCGCTGTGAGCATCGCCGCCGCTAGCTGCAGGAGCTTGTTTAGCCGACTTTTGTTTTGCCTGTTTTTCTTTAGCAGCATCGTTTTTAGGCTGTTTCGCAGCTTTTTCTCGCTTAGGCTCTTTTTGTTTTACTACGTTTACGTGCTGCTTAGGCTCGGCTTTTGATTCGCCTGGCTGAGCACTTGGAGCGTCATTTTGCTTTAAAGCACCCTGTATAGTAGAAGGCTCGGTTGGCGTAGGAGCTGTCGCGCCTGCATCTTGCTGCCTTTTATCCTCTTTTTCCTTAAGCGCTTTTACCATATCCTCAAAGCTATCTTGGCCTTTGTTTTCAGGCACGATAGGTACCTGCTCAAAGGCAGGATTTGGCTGCTGCGCCTGAGGTTCGGATGGAGGAGGCGGAGCGACTGGAGGGACGTTAGCTTGTGCTACTTGCGGTGCAGGCTCGCTAGGCGGCGTAACAGGTACGCTCACTTGCTGAGGGATACTTCGCGTATTGTCCGGCTCAGGTGGCAAAACCAGCCTAGAATCCGTTTGTGCAATCTGATCGTTAGTTTCGGAGGAATTTAAAAATTTCATCACGATGAGAACAGCTAAAAAGATGATGACGAAAACTGCGACGAGGATGAGTATCCTCTTAACGCTTTTGCTCTTTTTATCCTCGTTATTATCAAGCATGATGTCTCTTAGCTCGTTATATTCCATTTTCACTCCTTACATATGTTTTGACCAGCTTGCGCCGCGCTCTTTTTGATAAACTTTGTACGGCAACGTCAAGATGTTAAATTCTTTAGGTAACTCCATCGTCGGAAATACTCTCCACTCTTTAACCAAACGCGAACTAAGTAGCATAGAGAGTTTATTTGCGATCTGATAGCCCTCATTTAGCGTCGTGTGCCCCTTGTGCACATAAAGGTGCAAGTGCCCCGGCGTCTTGCTCTCGTAGGCGGTAAAATTTATAAATCCCTCCTCGCGAAGCAAAAGCTGAGCTCGGTGCCAAAAGCGCTCAGGCATCCTACCGTTGTAATCAAAGACGATATTTTCGACCTTGTCGCCAGGCAGTATCAGCGAGTGCGCGACCGTGATTTTGCCTTCGTCGTGATCTTTTATCACCTGATAGCTTAGAGGCTCGTTTATGAGCTCAAATTTGTTAAAAAACGTTCGCCCCCTGTACTCGATCTTGCTTACGATATTATCGCGTTTGATCCAGTAGTGGCTCGTGTTCATTTTGATTAGCGCGGTGTCTATACTCTGCATCAATAAGTCGCCCTATCGTAGATGATAAATTTGCTCGCAAGCTCTTTTAACTCGGCTTTTACTTTCTCTTGAAGCGCTGCGTTATTGATATCGCTTAGCACGTCGGCGATTTTGTTTGCGATGATCTCAAATTCCGCCTCTTTCATGCCGCGAGCCGTAAGCGCCGGACTTCCGATGCGGATACCGCTTGTAACAAACGGGCTTCTTGTTTCGCCAGGAACCGTATTTTTATTTACCGTTATGCCCGCATTGCCAAGAGCTATATCGGCATCTTTGCCGCTAAATTCGCGGTTTAAAAAGCTCATTAAAACCAGGTGATTATCCGTGCCGCCGCTAACTAGATCAAAGCCGCGTTTTACTAAAATTTCAGCTAGCTTTTTTATGTTTGCCTTGACTTGCTTGGCGTAAATTTTCCATTCAGGCGAAAGGTTATGCTTAAAGCCTACCGCCTTTGCAGCGATGACGTGGACTAGCGGTCCGCCCTGAATGCCGGGGAAGACGGCCGCGTTTATCTTTTTGGCGTACTCCTCGTTAT
>CAURMS010000111.1:0-4917 GCA_963526085.1 uncultured Campylobacter sp.
GCGCTACACGTGGCGTATCTAGCGCTTGGAGTACGAGAAGACGACGAGGTCGTAACGACGCCCATCACGTTTGCGGCGACGGCAAATGCGGCGCTAATGGCAGGAGCCGAGGTTAAATTTGCGCCCGTAAAATTTGACGGAAATATCGACGAAAACACGCTTGCAAGCCTCATCACGTCTAAAACCAAAGTCATAACTGCGGTTGATTTCGGCGGCAATCCTGTGAATTTAGACGCCGTCCTAAAACTAGCCAAGCAGCGCGGCATAAAAGTGCTTGACGACGCGTCGCACGCGCTGGGCAGCTCTCAAGAGGGCGTCAAAGTCGGCGCAAAAGCGGACATTAGCATTTTTAGCTTTCACCCGGTTAAGCCGCTAACCACGTTTGAGGGTGGCGCGCTAGCTACTAACGACGACGAGATCGCACGCCTGGCACGCCTTTACCGCTCGCACGGCATAGCTAAAAAACGCCTCTGGGATAGCGACCAGAGCGTGCTTGGCTACAACTACCGCCTGCCAGACGTCGCCTGCGCGCTAGGACTAAATCAGCTAAAAAGACTAGATGAAACCATCGCGGCGCGCGAGAAAATCGCTAAATTTTATGACGAGAAATTTGATAAAAACCCGTATTTTAGCACCGTGAAGCTGCCCGACGACGTCGTTAGCTCGCGCCATCTCTATCCGATTTTGCTCTTTCGCCAGTTTTGGTGCGCCAAAGAGGACATCTTTGCCGCCCTTCACGAGCGCGGCATCGGCGTGCAGGTACACTACAAGCCGACTTATAAATTTAGCTTTTATCGCGAGCGCTACGGCGATATCTCGGTGCCTAGCGCCGAGGATTTTTACGCCGCCGAGCTTAGTATTCCGTGCCATCAGTGCATGAGCCTAGAGGACGCAAATTTCGTCGCGGACGCGCTTTTTGAGGTTTTAAAGAGCTTTGACGCGCCGCAAGGTTGTAGAGTTTGATCCTGCTCCACGCGCGCGGCAACGAAAAAATCGGTATCGGCAACCTCGCAAGGTGCTACGAGCTAGTAAAATTTCTAGCTCCAAACCACGATGTAAAAGCAATTTTCGAGTGCGACGAGAAGTTGTTTTCCAGATTTAGCCAAAACGCGATTAGAAGCGGAAATTTGGAGCATTCAAAGGAGCTGATTTACCGACTAAAACCGCAAATTTATATTAACGATTTACTCGATGCGGATAAAAATTTAAGCGATATCGCGCGAAACGCTGGCGCGTGCAAAATCGTAAGTTTTAATACCTTAGAATACGGCTTTGAGCCGGACGCGCTATTTATAATGGACGAGTTTGACTACCCAGCCGCAAGCGGAAATTTTGAGATTTTTCGTTCGTTTGGCTACTACATCGTAGGCAGCGACGTAGTAAAAAGGCGCGCTAAATTTACGCCCAAAGCTCGGCTAAAAAATATCTTACTATCTTTCGGAGGCGCCGATCCCGCGATGTTTAGCGAGTATTTTGCAAACATAATCGCAGACGACGGTCGCCTTTATACGCTAGTTTTGGGGCCCGCAATGAGCGATGAGCGAAAGGCGAGGATAAAAAGCGTTAAAAAACCGAATTTAAACTTTATCGACAGCCCCGCGAATTTGATAGACCTAATCTTAAATCACGATACCCTAGTCACGTTAGGCGGTATGAGCGCATACGAGGCGATGACGCTAGGTACGCCCGTTTGCGGCGTGGAGTGGAGTTATCTAGCCTACGTAGTAAGAAGTTTTGCAAAGCTTAAAATGATAAATAATTTAGGCGATATTAAAAACGCCTACGAAAATTTATTAAATTTAAATTTAGCAAGCGCAAACGAAATTTGCCAAAACGCCTACCTCAAAATAAGCGGCGACGCGCTAGCGAAAATAGCGAAAATTTTAGACGGATTTTAAAATGAACGAAGTTGAATTAAAAATTTGCAAAGGCGGCGATCTGGGGACTAACTCCTACGTAATAATGAGCGGCGAGCGCGCTATCGTCATAGATCCGGCTGATTTTACGCATATTACGGACGCTTTACGCGGCAAGAGGCTCGATTTTATCGTTATCACGCATGAGCATTTCGACCACATCTTGGCGCTAAACGAGCTAAAAAGCCGATATGGCGCCAAAGTAATCGCACAACGCAAAGCAAGCGAAAATATCGCAAACCCGAGCAAAAATTTATCGAGATTTAGCGATATGATTTACGACGTTATGAAAATTAAAAAAACGCGCGAGACGCCGGAATTTGGCGCGCAAAAGGCCGATATCGAATTTGACGAGAGTTTTGAGCTTTCGTGGCTGGGGCATACGCTTACGTTCGTTCATACGCCAGGACACTCCGAGGGCAGTTGCTGCGTGAAGCTAGGGGGGCTGCTGTTTTCGGGCGATAGCTTGTTTGAGGCCGTAGACACGTCGTTTCTAGGCGGCGCGAAGGCAAAAGCCGCATACGATAAGATTTCTATGCCGTACTTTTGCTCGTTAGATCCGTTTTTGCGCGTTTGCCCCGGACACGGCGAGAGCTTTATCATGGGCGATAAACTAAACGCGCGCCAAAAAGCTACGGAAATTTTTAAAAATCGTCCGAAATTTACGAATTTTTTCGCGAATTTCGACGAATTTAACGAAGTGCTAAAAAACGCTAAAATTTTAGTACGCGCAGAGTGCTGTTTTTTACTCGTAAAGCGCGACGCATTTTATAAATTTTACTACTTGGTCGATTGGCTTGAAAATTTAGCAAATTTAGACGAGTTTTTTAGGTTGATAAACGAGCCCGTAGTAGCCGAGATCGTCTCGAAAAATGCCGTTGCGAGCGATTTTTTAAAAGGCATAAAATTTAAGCCGTATAAAATTTACTCTCGTTATAGATCCGTTAAAAAAAACAGAAGCTTTAACAATGTTTTACCGGCGGATTTAAGCGACGCAAGCGAAATTTTTGAGCTTATTAGCGAGACTTTCGATCCGCTTAGCGATTATTTACCGAGTTTTGAAGAGCTATCTAAACTAATCGCAAAGGGCCTAGTTTTTGTTATCAAGCAAGAGCGCGCGATAGCCGGAGCGGCAATATTTGAAATAAAAGAAAAAATTTGCTATTTTAGGCTAAATTGCGTAAAAAAAGAGTTTCAAAACGGCCTTATCGGCTTTGCGCTAGCCTCGGCACCAAAGCAGATGCAAGAGGCTCAGAGTTTTTACACCTGGATAAACGACGAAAACAAAGAAGCCGTTAGGCTAAATTCCGCGCTCGGATATAAACCCGACGGCCTAAAAAACTATATCTTTATAAAGGACGACGAATGAATTTGCAAACCATACAAACTTTAATCATCGATTCGCTCAAAGAATACAATCAAGAGCTGCAAAGCAAAGAGCTACAAAACCCGACGATAGATACTAGGCTTTACGGCTCTTCTAGCGCGTTAGATAGTCTAGGGCTCGTCTATATAGTGAGCGATTTGGAGGATAAAATTTATCAAAATTTCGGCAAAAGCATCGTACTCGCCGATGAAAGGGCGATGAGTCAAAAAACCTCGCCGTTTAGAAGCGTGGAGACGCTGGCTAATTATATTCAAAATCTTTTAGAAGAACAAAATGGCTAAGGCGATAATCGTAACTGGTACCTCAAAAGGCATCGGAAAAGAGCTTTGCGAGCGGTATTTACAAGAGGGCTATTTAGTCGCGGGCTGCGCTAGGAGCCAAAGCAAAATCGCGCACGAAAATTACAGACATTTTAGTCTTGACGTAAGCGACGAAATCGCGGTCGTAGCGATGATAAGAGAGGTTAAACGAGAATTCGGCGGCATAGACGCGCTGATAAACAATGCCGGCATCGCCTCTATGAACCACTTTTTAACCACGCCCTTTGATAGCGTCAAAAAGGTATTTGAAACGAATTTTTTCGGTACGTTTTTATTTAGCAGAGAAGTCGGCAAAGTCATGATGAAGCAAAGATCCGGCCGTATCGTAAATTATACGACCGTCGCAAGCGCGCTAAGACTAGAAGGAGAGGCGATCTACGCCGCCAGCAAAAGCGCGATAGAAAATTTAACCCAAACGCTGTCAAAAGAGCTAGCGCCATTTAACATAACCGTAAACGCGCTAGGCCCTACGCCGATAAAAACCGACCTAATAAAGGCCGTGCCGCAGGACAAGATAAACGCGCTTCTTGAAAGACAAGCTATAAAGAGATTCGGAAATTTCGGCGATATAAAAAATGCGATCGATTTTTTCATCGACGAAAAAAGCGACTTTATCACGGGGCAAATTTTATATTTAGGCGGAGTTCATAACTGATGCAAGAGATGATCGAGAAATTTAAAGACGGCAGCCAAACGGCAATAATCCATAAAGATAAAAAATATAGCTACGCAGAACTTTATCTAAAAATAAAAGAGACTCTAAATTTTATAAAAAACGAGATCAAAAGCGGCGAAGTAGTCGCGATTTTGAGCGATTATTCGTTTGAGAGCGTAGCGCTTTTTTTTGCTCTTTACGAAAATAAAAACATAATCGCGCCCATAATCTCAAACGCGCAAGAAGAGATAAATTTAAAACTAAAAGAGTCTTTTTGCGATAAAGCGATCAAAATTTGCGGCCGAGGGTTTAACGTAAAAGAACTAAATCCTGGCGGAACGCATCAAATTTTATCGAATTTAAAAAAGAGCGGACGAGCCGGCCTCACGCTATTTTCAAGCGGTAGCACGGGTAAGCCAAAGGCGATGATACACGATTTAGACGCGCTAATAGACCTTTATAAAAATAAAAAACAAAAGCGGATGAATATGCTCGTTTTTTTGATGTTTGATCATATCGGCGGCATAAATACGATGTTAAATATCTTATCGACGGGCGCTACGATGATAATCCCTCAAAATAGAAACGCCGATGACATCTGCAAGCTAATTAACGAGTATAAAATAGCCGTTTTACCCG
>CAURMS010000112.1:0-4906 GCA_963526085.1 uncultured Campylobacter sp.
TATCTATATCTTGCAAATCCAGAAAAATCTACATCTTTAATAGCTTCTTCAAGCGGAGTAGCATTTAAAGTAGAGAAAGCGCCTAGCGCAACCAAAGCAGCTAAAGAAATTTTAGCGAGTTTCATAAGTTCTCCTTTATAAAAGTTTTATAGTCATAATTTTAGCACAAAATCGGTCGTGGTAAGCTTAATGCAAAAATTTAACATAAATAATCATAAAACACGAATATATCAAGCTGTTACAAGGCTATTTTTGATACTTAATATTATTAAAATAAGAATACTACCAACAAAGCTTAAATATGAAAGCTTAATTTCAAGGATTTTTGCGAAATAAAAAGATAAAAAAGGGGACGCACATCCCCTTCTTAAAAGGAGTTCTAACTTTGATTGCTTGTGAGAATTATAAAATATTTCGGTAAATCAACGGCTAATCAAAGCTGATATTTTCACTTTTCGGAACTTCGATTAGAATTTTTTTGTTACTTTCTTGCTGCTGTGGGCTTTTTGCAGGACTTGTACTTTTAAATTTCGGCGTTTTATTTACTTTATGCGTAACATGGTGCGTTCCGCTTTTTATGAGCAGCATTTCAGTGATGAGTCCGCCCGAAACGCTTGCATAGACGGTATCTCCGCCGGAAAAGTAAAATTTATCCGCACAGTACTTGCCGCTAGGCAGCTTGCCGTTTGATACGTCGATTGATTTTATATCATAGCAGTATTTGCCGCCGTCGTAGGTTACGCTTGATATCACGCCGCGTAAAGAACCTTTAACCGGCGCAGGTTTTTGGACGACTGGTTTTTGGACGACTTTTGGTGGCGATTTTTGCTCAAAAAAAGCGCAACCACTAAAAACCAGCAAAACGGTGGCTAAATTTAAAAACTTAAGCCTGAACACTAAGGGCGTTCCCGCCAAGTTCGGCTATTCTTTTATCTACGGCTTGCGTCGCTTTTTCTATCGTTTTTTGCGAAATTTCAGGCAGTGTACCGCCCCAAATTTTCTCAGCCTCTTTAAAGCCCCTTAGCATGCCTTCTTTTCCAGCTTCTAGCTTTTGCAAGTCGTCTCCTGCGGCGCTAATGATAAAATTTGAAATCCTATCAGCAGTATTTGTTATGCCGAAAAATCCATTTTCACTCACCAGATCGCTGGCTTCGCTTTGGCTTAGTTGCGTTATAGGCTTGCCCTCGTAGCCGATAGATTTAAAATCGATGCTGGACAAGATATCGTTTAGAGAATTTATACTTTTGTTTTGAGCGCCGAAAATGTCGCTAAATTTTGCAGAGCCGTTAAAGGTCGAAACTTGAGACAAGAAATTTGAGCTCGCATTTGAATCAGCCCTAGCCTGAAAATGCGACAAATAGCTATTTGTTAGCTGCTTTACGTCGATATTTGCATAGGCTTCTTGCATTCTTTTGATATTTTCGTTTTGATCTACGCTTGCCGAGTTTTGGACGTTCTGTACGTCGTAGCGAGGTTGCGGGATGTATAGATTTTGGGGTAAGCCGTTGATGCTTTGCATTTTTTATCCTTTAGATTTTATTCTATATTATATATCGTCAAATTTAGGATAAAGTTAACGGGTAAAAAATTATTTTACCCTATCGCCGACGTGGCCGTTATATACGATATCCTTAGCGTCGATATTTTCGTCAAGTAAAATTTCGCTTATCTTGCCGCTTTTTTTGATGCTTTCGATATCTTGTTGCAAATCCTCTTGATAGCTGTATATCATCGCAGCCCCAGCTACGCCCTCGACGCCTTCTAGCACCTTAAAGAGCTCTATCTCGCCGTCTAAATTTTCCGCGCTCATCACGACTACAATCTTGCCATCTTGCGCGGCGATGACCTCACAGCCTTTTACTTGCTCGATTCTTTTAGCTACCTGGGCAGCTTCGTTTCCGTCTTTGGTATATACTATCGCACTTGATATGTTCATTTTACGCTCCAAAATTTAACCTCTTTTTCGTACGCGACGCTGATTAGCCTACCGTTATCGGAGAGGTAAATTTCATTTAAAATTTGCTGTCCGGTTTTTATGGTCGCGAGTTTTGTTTTGCTTGCGATGTCGTAGACCAGGATATTGCTCTCTTCGCCGTTCATATACGCTAGCGTTTTAGCGTCGTCGCTAAGCCCCGTCGCATAAACGATAAAATCGGCCTTAAAATAACTCATCGAGCCGTTAAAAACACCCGCTTGTTTGTCGATGCTACCAACAGCTACGACGTCATTTTTATAGTCGATGTCATACATGTTGTCTTTAAAGAAATTTAGAGTCTGCTCGGTTTGGCGAGTTTTTAGATTGTAGATATAAATTACGCCGCTTTCGGCTCCGATAGCGATTTTGTCGCGGGTTTTATTGATCTCAAAATCCACATAAAGCGCGATAGAAAATTTATGTTTAAAGACTGCTTTTTTACTCTCTAGGTCGATATAGTAAATTTCATTGCCAAAATCCGATACTACCGCCGTTTTTTCATCTATAAAAAATGCTTTTTTGGCGGATTTGTTAGCTAGGTGCATATTGCTAACCTCGCTCCAGACGTCGTTTTCTTTTTTAAAAACGTACAAATATCGCTCGTTGTAGTCCATCTCGGTTAAAACCAAAAGCATATCGCCCAAACGGTCGATACTAAAAACTTTCGCGGGCTCTTCGTCGCTAAAGTGTGTTTTGACCGTGCGAAATTTGATCGGCTCTAAAAATTTATCCGCCTTTATATCGTAGATATCAAGCTCGCTACCGTCCGTGCCCAGATATAAAATTTCATCTATCAAATTTGAGCTTATCACGTTTGCGCCGGCTTTTATGACCTTATTAGGTTGTGATATCTCAAGCGGTGCCGCTGTCAAATTTACGGTCAAATTTAAGCAAAAAATCGCCGTAAAAAATAAAATAAATTTTCTCATAACGCCTCCATTTTGATACTATTCGCGAAGCAAACTTCCATACACTGCGCGCAGCCGACGCATTTTTGATTTACGCTCGGACGAAAAACGCCTAAAAAATCGATCGCTCTAAATTTGCAAACGTCCTGGCAACTACAGCAAATCGTGCCGTTCCATGCAAGACAACTATGCACGTCGATAAAAATTTTAGCTTCGATTTTAGTCGCGAATTTTAAATTTAAAACCTCTCGTCCCGCCTCTTCGCAAGCGAGCGCACACTCTTTACAAAAGTTGCACCCCAAGGACTTAAATTTAAAATTTACTCTCTCGTTTTCAAAATTCAAAAGCTCTCTGTCGCAAGCGCTAACGCAAGGCGCTTCGCAATCCACACAATTAAATTCGCCGCAAAAATAAGGCGGAGCAATAAATTTTTGAGCGGTTTTGCCGCCCAAAAATTTAGTAAATAGTTCGCGTCTGGATACGCTCACCTAACGCCTTCGTTTAGTACGTCTAATAGATTGGAATGCTGAGATGAGTTAGCATCGCGGTACTCCGGCTTAAAGTTATTTTTAAACTTAGTCTCTACGTTAGCCTGCGGTACGTGGCACGTAGTGCAGTTAAAGCGGTCGTCGCTAAGCTTGCCCTCAAGGTCTTTTTTGTTCCTTATGCTATAAAGGTGCGATTTAGGGATCGGAGTCGCGCCGACGTCTTTTGCGACTTCGGGCATATGACATGTAACGCACATATTATTATCCGCAGTTATCGGTATCAAACCCTCTAAATCATGAGGTATCATCGGCGGTGCGTTTTCAAAAGAGCGCTCATATCTTTGCGCTTCGCCTGCGGCAGGTTTCGTCCAGTTGATATCGGCTAGCTTTACCTCCTCTTCGTCCATAACGTCGTTAGCCGAACGCAAGATATTTAGATCCTTTGCTTCTTTGCTATCGGATGATTTTGATTTATTTTTTTGCTCTACTTTTTGAGTTTGTACGGAGCTAGATGATTTTTGTTCTTCTTTAGCTTCGACGTATCCCGAAAATACGAGGACGGCACACGCCAGTCCCGCCAAAATTCTCGCTTTCATTGATTTTTCTCCTTTAGTAAATTTCTAATATTAAATTTGAGCGCGTCGTCGTCGCAGACGTCGATACAGCGTCCGCAGCTGATGCACTCGCTCGAGGTTATAAACCCGCTTTGCTTGCCGATGATGCCAAGCACTTGGTTTTCCGGGCAGATTAGTTTGCATTTCATGCAGTTGGTGCAGCTAGCCGCATCATGCTTTACTCTGATAAGGGCAAATTTGCCTACTATCGCATAAAAAGCGCCCAGCGGACAAAGCTTTGAGCAGACTAATCTATCGCCGATAAACGCGTCTATCGCAAACACCCCAAACGCCACAAATAGCCACAGCGTACCGCCGTAGATGACTCCGCGCTGAATAATGCCGATAAAGCTAACGCCCTCAAACGCCGGGGCCGAAGTGACTAGCGAGATAAAAAGCGTAAATCCCAAAACATAATATCTCGCGCTTCGCGTGAAATTTACGAATTTTTTATCTTTGTCGTAACCAAGCTTTACTCTAACCCAGCGAGCGGTTTCGGTGATGATATTTACTGGGCAAACCCAGCTGCAAAAGGCGCGCGGAGCGACGATCGCGTAAAAAGCAAACACGATAGCGGCTCCCACAAGCGCGCCCGAAGCGATACTAAAACTAGCTAGATATAACTGCAAAACAGCAAACGGATCGCTAAGCGGAACCACTCCAAACAGCAAAGATGAGCTAAGATTGCCTTGTAAAATTTTAATCCCGTAATAGTTACTCGCAAAAAATAGAGCCAAAATCAAAATTTGACTTATTCTTCTTAAAATCAAATATTTCATAGCAAATCTCCGCCGTTTAGATAGTCGTTTAGCTTTTTATCATCGCCTTTAAAATCTTTCGGCGTTACGTCTTTTAGCTTTTTGTCTTGCCCTTCGATCCAGCCTTCGACGTATTGCTCATTGCTAGATCCCAGCCCTATTT
>CAURMS010000113.1:0-4901 GCA_963526085.1 uncultured Campylobacter sp.
CGCCAACACAGCGTAAATTTGACGCCGCTACGAAAATTTAGCCGCATAGAATTTCGTCCGATTTTATCGCAAATCCAAATTTTAAAAACGCCGGCGTAGAGGCATAAAAGCAAATACGGTAGCGCCTTAAAACATAAAATGCTTTGCCCGCTGATATGGCAGGCTATAAATCGGTAAGCAAAATTTAGCGAACCTGACGCTTAGGCAAAATTAGCACGATCCGCCCAAGAAAAAAGCGATAACTTTTTTGACTGCCAAACGATGTCTCAAATTTACAAAACCGCGAGGCGATATTAGGCAAAATTCGGCGTAAATTTTGAATCAGACGGCAAATTTACGTTTTTGAAGATAGCAGACTAGGCTCATAAATTTGAAAAGCTAGCTTTTGCCGCTAGTTCTGCGCGCAGAGTTTGCTACCTGGCGCGCTCAAGCGGACTTACGAGAAGTTTTACTCAAACCGCCTCGAGATGCTAGGCGAGAGCTTGGTTAAAACATCATAACTGATCGTGCCGAAAAAATCCGCCCAAACGCGCGCATCGTCAAATACGCAAATTTTATCGCCGACGTCTTCGCAGCAAAAGCTATCCATCGACATTTTGCCAAGCAGTCGCTGTCCGCACGCCGTCTTTAGCTCGCCCTCGCCCGTGTATCGCAGCAGTCCGTCGCCGTAGCCCAGGTCGTAAACGGCGATTTTCATATCCTCGCTCGCGCAAAATTTAGCGCCGTAGCCCGCGCATTGCCCCTTTTTTAGCACTCTGCCGCTAACCTTATGCGCCCAGAGCGACGCCACACGCTTTAGCTCTAAACTCTCGTCAAACTGCGCGTATCCGTAGGCGGCGATACCCACGCGCACGCACTCGTCCGCTAGCTCGCCAAAGCGCTCGGTCGCAGCGGAGTTGTGTGAGTGAAAGGTCAAACCGTCGCCGCAAATTTCGCGCACTACGGCTTTTGCCGCGGCGAAATTTTGCCTCTGCACGAAATAATCGCTACTAAGCTCTTCAGCACTTCTAAAATGCGTAAATGCTCCGCAAATTTGCAGTCCGTGCGCCAAGGCCGCATCGCACGCCGCACGCACTTCGCTCACCGCCACGCCGTTTCGGTGCATGAGCGTATCGACGGCAATATGCACGCGCGCGCCTTTTTTAAATTTAGCAATCAGCGAAATGTCGTTTACCGCATAAATAAATCGCTCACTCTCGCCGCCCGTAGGGATGTGCGAAAGGATGAGAATGTGCTCGAAAAAGGGCTCCAGCTCGCGCGCCTCGGCTTCGTTTTTGACCGCGCAAAATTTGATGCCGTAGCTTGCCGCCTCGCGCCCCACAAGCGCCGCTCCGTGACCGTAGGCATTGTCTTTTAGCACCAAAATCACGCGATCTTTGCCGCCGGCTTTGGCGCAAATTTTAGTTAGATTATGGATGTAGGCGGATCTGTTTAAAACGAGTTCAGACATTGAAATTTACGCCAAACGCCTCGTAAACGTTAGGAAGCAGCTTTCTGATATTATAATCATAAGCGTAAAATTTAGCGTAAAGCGTCTTTAGATCAGCCTCTTTAACCGCCGCAAAGTCAAACACGTCCGTGCCCGCAACCTTTGGCACTTGGCGGTCTAGCTCGGCGAAAAACTCGCTCCTAGCCTTTAAAATTTCCTCGATTTGAGCCTTTACTATTTCTTTTTTTTCTTGCATTTACTTCTCCGTTAAGATTTTAAATTTATCTTTATCTAGCCGTACGTAGAGCTCTTTTTGCCCCTTAAATTTGTGGCTAGGCGCGGCATAATCCTCGTCAAAAACCACTCTAAAAAGATTTTGTCCTTTAGTGTTCGGGTACGGCGTCACGCTAAAATTTGAAGCTTTTATGCTCTTTTTTTCGTTTAGCGCGAAAATTCTCTTTTTATTTTCGGCAAATTTAGCCCTCGTTAGCGCGTTTTTGCCGTCTATTTTTACAAATTCGTCCGCATAAAAGCCGAGGTAAATTTTAGTTTCGTTATCTCGCCACGCCTGCAGCCACTCGTGCAGATGCGCCAGCACGCGCGCGACGTCGTCTTTGCTGGCGTCTACCTTCTGGTTTTCGCTGATTATCACGACGCCATCGCTGCCGATCAGTCGGCCGAATTTCACCAGCGCGTCGTTGTTAAACGCCACGCAGCCGCGCGTTTTTACTTCGTCCTCGCGCTTGCCTTTCATCGGCAATCCGTGTATCCAGATACCTCCGCCCGTTTTTTGTGCGGCCTTGTCGTGAACGTTTGGGTACGATAGCGACATCGCAAGCGGCCCGTAAAAAGGATCGGGCGGCGTAAATTTGTCCGTGATGTCGTAAACTCCGACCGGCGTTTTTAGGTCGCCTTCTTTAAATTTATCCCCGCTTTTGCCTGTTATCACGCTTTGCAAAAAAATTTGCTCCAGCGCGCCGCCTGCATACTCGAAGCTTTGTAGGGTTTTTTGCGCTTTATTTATGACGATGATTTTGGTTTTAGCCTCGTAGTAGCCGTATCTGACGTCGGCTGCGCCTAGCTTTTCCAGCCAGTATTTAGCTCCCGTCAAATTTGTGTCAGCTAGAGTCTTGGCGGCTAAAATTTGAGAGGATAAAATAGAAAAAACGAAAAATACAATCAACTTTTTAAACAAAATTTTAATCCATGTTTCAAAATGAGCTTGGATTATATTATTAATTGGCTTAAAATTTTAAAAAAATAAAATTTTAAGCTACAAAGGGATATGATAAATCACACCAAAAAGTGAAATAAATTCTCAAAAAAGGAAAGAAAATGAAGAAATTAGTTGCATTTGCCATTGCATTGTCAGCATCTTTTTGCTTTGCTGACTACGTTCTTATCAGTGCGGATAACGCATACGCCAAAGCC
The DNA here is from genome assembly GCA_963526085.1 of uncultured Campylobacter sp. Taxonomy (GTDB): domain Bacteria; phylum Campylobacterota; class Campylobacteria; order Campylobacterales; family Campylobacteraceae; genus Campylobacter_A. Next base: position 2,861 of record CAURMS010000113.1, read on the forward strand.
ACTCCGCCAAACGTCAAAAACAGCGCAGTCTTTATGGATATCACAAACAATATGCCAAAAGCCGTAAGGCTAATAAGCGCGAGCACGGATGCCTCTCAAAGCGCCGAACTTCACACGCATAAGCATGAAGACGGGATGATGAAAATGGTACAAATAGATAGTATAGAGGTGCCAGCTGAGGGGTCGGTGAGCCTAAAACCAGGCGGCCTTCATATAATGCTAATGGATGTAAAAAAGCCAATGAAAGCGGGCGATAAAGTAAATTTGACTCTCAAATTTAGCGACGGCAAAACAGTTGAAGTGATCGATATACCGGTTAAAAATTTGGAAACTTCCGGGCACTCGCATTAAAATTTTATAATGAAAAAATTTCTCATCGTTTTGGTCGCGCTAGTCGGGGTTTTTGCGACCTCGGCGTACCTGTTTTTTAAACCGCAAGCGCAAGAGGACTTTTTGAGCGCAGAGGACGTGGGGGCAAATTTAACCCCGCTTCCTTGCGATATGAACGCCGAGCACTCCTGCGGCGTAGAGTTTCGCGGTAAGACAGTTAAATTTAGCCTCTCGCCAAAGCCAGTTTACACGATGCAGCCGACAATCGTGCGCATCGAGGGGCTAGAAGGGTTTAAAGACCCGAGCCTTGAGATCCACGGCGTAAACATGGATATGGGCGTCATCAAGGCCGAAGTCGAAAAGCGCGACAACGCCTACATATCAAACGTCGTGCTAAGCGCATGCCTGATAAACATCATGAGGTACCGTTTCGAGGTGCTAGAAAACGGTAAAAAAAGCGGACTTTATATAGATTTCGACTTGCATCAATAGACGCAAATTTTACTTAAAAAGGGCGGATGATGAAAAAGCTTCTTATCGTACTTATATTTATTTTAACGGTTCTTGGCGCAGGTTATCTCGCACTCTACTCAAACAAATACGCTCTTGTCGGTCAAAGCGCAAACGGCGCGGTGAGCCTAAAGAGCTTTAAAGGCAAAAATAAGGTTATTTACTTTGGCTACACCACCTGCCCCGACGTCTGTCCTGCGACTCTGGGTATCCTTTCTGGCGTTTTAAACGAACTTAAACGAGACGATATCGTCGTGATTTTCGTCACCCTCGATCCGGAGCGCGACGAGCCTAAAAACGTCGACGAGTATGCGAAGTATTTTTATCCGAATTCTTACGGCATAGTATTAGACGATCTGCCTAAGGTTGCAAAAAGCTACGGTGTGAAGTATCAAAAGGTGTTGCTCGAAAAATCCGCGATAGAGTACTCAGTCGCCCATAGCTCCTCGTTATACGTGCTGGACAAAAATGATAAATTCGTCGCCGAAATATCAAATTTGACGGCGCAAAACATCAAGAAAACGCTGGAAAATCTGAAATAATAACAGCTTTATTATTTAGTTGTTATGAGTGTTACGTTATAACACAGAGATATTTTTTTATGGTTAATTATTACTGATATTGATTTAAATCAATATACTTTAAGCCTTCCGGTTGTATAGTTTCTTTAGCGGAAATTTAAAATTCGGAAGTCATCCATGAAGATTATAGCGCTCATATGCGCTCTGTTTATTTTTTCCTTCGCAAGCGATGTTAGCGCTACGGCTAGCATCGACATAAAAAGCTGCGCCTATAGCGAGCAAAACAAAACCCTAGCCGTCTACGATACCAAAAACTCGCTAAATATACTTAACAAAAAAGACCTAAAAACCATAAACAAATTTGACTTTAAAACAGACGAGATAACCTCGCTAGCCTTTGATGGCGCAAATTTATATGCAGGATTTGCGGGCGGCGAGATATCTAAATTTAGCGAGGATTTTAGCTCTTTTGCCGGCATGCTAAATCTTTCAAATTTAAGCCTTGAGCCGCAGGTAACGTACCTGCTGGTCGTAAACGGCAAAATTTACGCGGTCGCCGGCAAAAACGCCTTTATCTCCTACGATCTTGCGTCAAAAAAGCTGATGCGCGCGGATCTTAACGGCGCATACCGTATCGCAACCTGTCAAATTTTAAACGGTGCCGCGCTGATAACTAGCTG
>CAURMS010000114.1:0-4900 GCA_963526085.1 uncultured Campylobacter sp.
GTAGTATCCAGCCTAAGCCTAGTGACTACCGATATACAGCTAGCCGTTATGAAAACGAGGATGCTGCCTATTGCAAAGGTATTTAATAAATTTCCTCGCATGATCCGCGATCTAAGCCGCGAGCTAAATAAGCAAATCGACCTTGAGATCACGGGCGAGGAGACGGAGCTTGATAAATCCATCGTCGAGCAAATCGGCGATCCACTCGTGCATATGATAAGAAACTCGTGCGACCACGGCATCGAGGACGGCGCTACCAGACTAGCTGCAGGCAAGCCTGAAAAAGGCACTATCCAGCTAAAAGCCTATAACGAAGGTAACCATATCGTAGTCGAGATCACCGACGACGGTAAGGGACTAGATGCTGATATGCTAAAGGCACGCTCGATAGAAAAGGGCATCATCACCGAGCGCGAAGCCGATACTATGAGCGATAAAGAGGCGTTTGGGCTTATATTTAAGCCGGGATTTTCGACTGCGGCAAAGGTAACTAACGTAAGCGGCCGCGGCGTGGGAATGGACGTCGTAAAGACTAATATCGAAAAGCTAAACGGCATAATCGATATCGAAAGCGAAGTGGGCAAGGGCACGACGATGAAGTTAAAGATTCCGCTCACGCTAGCTATCATACAGTCGCTTTTAGTAGGCGCTCAGGAGGAGTTTTTCGCTATTCCTCTAGCAAGCGTTTTAGAGACTGTGCGCGTGCCGATCGACGATATTTATACGATCGACGGCAAAAACGTGCTTAGACTACGCGACGAGGTGCTGTCGCTGGTTAAGCTATCTGATATCTTTGGCGTCAAGCAGGTCTTTGACGGCGGCGATCAGACATACGTGGTCGTTATCGGCGTAGCGGAGGCAAAACTAGGCATCATCGTAGATAGCCTCGTAGGACAAGAAGAGATCGTAATTAAATCAATGGGTGATTATCTCCAAAATATCCCTGGAATCGCAGGCGCTACGATAAGAGGCGACGGCCGCGTAACGCTAATCATCGACGTGGGCATGATGATGGAGATGGCAAAAGACATAAAAGTAGACATAAAAGCCAGCATGGAATCCTCAAAAAGCGTTAAAGAAAAACCGAGCGATTATAAGGTGCTGATCGTCGACGACTCGAAGATGGATAGAACCATAATGCAAAAATCGCTCGCGCCTCTTGGCGTAACCATTATCGAGGCTACTAACGGCGTAGAGGCTCTAGCCATCGTAAAATCTGGCGAACATGCGCTTGATGCGATGCTAATTGATATCGAAATGCCGCGAATGGACGGCTACACGCTAGCGGGCGAAATTCGCAAGTACTCAAAATATAGAAATTTGCCGCTTATTGCCGTAACCTCAAGGACGTCAAAGACCGACAGGCTAAGAGGCGTGGAGGTAGGAATGACTGAGTACATCACCAAGCCGTATTCGTCCGAGTACCTTGAAAACGTAGTTAGAAAAAATATCAAACTAATAGGATAGAACATGAACGACAAACTAAATCAGGTTCTAAAAAGACAAAAAAGACAGGTGATAGACCCTAGCGAAAAAGAGCGCGAGGAGATCGTCCAGTTAGTCGGCTTCATCGTTGGCGACGAGGAGTATGCGATACCTATTTTAAATATCCAAGAGATCATTAAACCGATCGAATACACTCGCGTGCCTAGCGTGCCTGAGTATGTTTTGGGCGTATTTAACCTGCGCGGTAGCGTCATCCCGCTAATCGACTTGAGAAAGAAATTTTCTCTAAACGCCGCAAAACCAAGCCCAAGCACAAGGTATATCGTGATGAAAGAGGGCGATAACGTCGCGGGATTTGTGATCGATAGGCTAACGGAGGCCATCAGAATACAGCAAAACAGGATCGATCCGCCGCCTGAAACGCTTTTAAAAGATAAAGGCATGATTTACGGTATCGGCAAAAGAGATAACAATATCCTTACGATTTTAAAAGTCGAAACGTTGCTAAAGCGCGATTTCTAGGATCAAATTTGATAAAGCTTTGCGTATTTGATTTTGATTCGACTCTGATGGACGGCGAGACGATAGATTTTCTAGCTGCGGCAAATGGTGTGGGCGATGAGGTCAGTGAAATAACTGCAAAAGCGATGGCTGGTGAGCTTGATTTTTTCGAGAGCTTGACGCGCCGCGTTTCGCTCTTAAAGGGGCTCGAGCTCGCTAAAGTAGATCAAATTTGCTCAAATTTGCCGCTAATGCCAGGAGCTGCCGAGCTAATAGCGCATCTAAAAAGTAAAGGCGTCAAGGTCGTAGTTTTTAGCGGAGGATTTCACGCGGGCACCGATAGAGCGCAAGAGAAGCTCAAATTTGACGCTAGCTTTGCAAACATCCTGCACCACAAAGACGGCGTCTTAACCGGACTCGTGGGCGGCGAGATGATGTTTGGCTTTTCAAAGGGCTCGATGCTTGTAAATTTACAAAATTTGCTTGGAATTTCAAAAGAGCAGACGATGAGCGTAGGCGACGGCGCCAACGACCTATCTATGTTTGAGCATTCGAATTTAAAGATCGCGTTTTGCGCGAAGCAAATTTTAAGGCAAGCGGCAACTTGTTGCGTGGATAAAAAAGATTTGCGCGAGATCATAAATTTGATATAAAAGGCGAGAAAAATGTTTAATAACGATATAAATTTTTCATTGTGGTGTGACTTTATCGAGCGCGACTTTTTGCAAGACGAGTTTGAAAATTTACTTCAAATAGGCGCTATTAACGGCGTAACCTCAAACCCGTCCATCTTTAAAGCGGCGTTTTTGTCGAACTCCTACAAAGACGCCATCGGCCAAATGGGCAAAAAATATCCAAAGGCGCTTTACGAGGCGCTCGCGGTGCAAGATATCAAGATAGCTGCGACCAAGCTTTTGAGGCATTACGCAAACGGCGACGACGGGTTTGTTAGCATCGAGGTTGATCCTAGCTTTTGCGATAACGCCGCAGCTACGGTGGACGAGGGCGCTAGGCTGCACGCAGAGATCGGCATGCCAAACGTCATGATCAAAATCCCTGCAACAAAAGCGGGTTTTGAAGCGATGAGCGCTCTAAGCGCGCGCGGTATCGCGGTAAATGCGACGCTGATTTTCTCGCCGGAGCAAGCCGTAGCGTGTTTGGATGCTTTTGAAGAGGGTTTGAAGGCTTATGAGAAGAAATTTCCGCTAACGCCGCTGCCAAAAAGCGTGATTAGCATTTTTGTTAGCAGGTTTGATCGTTTGCTAGATGAAAAAATGCGCGAGAACTCGTTACCGACGGGTCAAATCGGCATCATGAACGCGACTAAAATTTATAAAATCATAGAAAACAAAAACCTGCCGACGACGCGCGCGCTATTTGCTAGCACGGGCGTAAAGGGCGATGAGCTGGTAAAAGACTACTACGTAAAGGAGCTAATGTATCAAAATGCGGTAAATACGGCTCCGCTTGATACTATCAAAGCCTTTATTGCGGGCAAAAACGAACCTAAAACCGCCGTTAGCGACGACAGTATAGAGAAATTTTTTGGCGTAGTAAAAAGAGCCGACATAGACATGGAAAAGGTTTATAAAGACTTGCTAAACGACGGTTTAAAGCAGTTTGTGACGGCATTTGAAGATATAATGAAAGCGCTTAAATGAAGCCTTTGAGATTTACTTCGTCGCAGCAAGAAGATGCAATGGACTACGAGCCTATCGGTTCTAGTATTAAATTTGACACTCAAGACGACGAACTTGAGCGTATCATAAATCTAAGAGCGAATGCGGTAAAAAACGATATACAAAAAATAAGAGATAAAAATAAAGAAGATTCGCAAGAAGAGCAAATAATAGAGCTAAAATCTGAAAAAGACGAGCAGAAGATCGGCGAAGTTACAGATAAAAATTTGAGCGATCATGAGCCCGTGTTTAAATTTGGACAAAATTTTGATTTTGAGAACTTGCCTGCGCTCAAACCCATAGACGACGAGCCCGTAAAAATCAAAGAAGCGGCGGAAACCGTCAAATTTGACGGTTTTATCGAGCCCGGTGACTTGGAAGCAAAAAAACACGAGCTAAGCGAAAATCTCCAAGCTATCAACGAAGCACTGAGCGAAATAGACGCACTGGACGAGATGTCGCCAAAAAAAGATGAGTTTGACGAGACTGCGAAAGCTACGGTACAAGAGCAGTCGATTTGCGATGAAACGCCGGATGTAAAATTTGGCGTAGATAACGTAAGTTTGGATGATTTGGGTATTAAATTTACGCAAGAAGAGGTTGGCATGCAACAGCACCCTAGCGAAAAAGATCAAATTTTAGACTTTTTTCAAAACGAATTTAGCATAGTTCAAGATGAAGAAAATAAAGATATAGAGGATAAAATCGGCATAATCAATAACGATGGCGCCAGCTACAAAAACGAGATAAACGCAATCCCTGTGCAGCCGAATTTAAATGTTGGTTTTGGAGACGATCGGCAAAATAAAGAGCAAAAAAATATCGATGAATCCATAAATTTGCACGAATCGCAAGCGCAAAATTTAGAGCCGAATTTCACACAAATGCAAACTGCCGCAAATAAAGTTGCGGCGCAAGTGCAAACTATAAACGATAGGCAAGAAAACCAAACAAATACGTTAAAAAAACCTGAAGTGCGACCGGTTAAATACAAGGACAGGGCGGCGCTTTTAGCCGAGCTTGGCATCGGTATGGAAGATGAAACTTTCGGGACGCCGATTAGAACCACGATGCCGCAGAGCGACGAAGAGAACGAAAAAAAAGCCGAAATGAAGGTTATACTGGATGGGTATCTAGCAAAACTTATCGAGCTTGGCGGTAGCGACTTGCACGTAAAATCCAGCAAAGTAGTTCGCGGTAGATTTAACGGCGAGATACTTACGATGGGCGATAAAATTTTAGATTACGACAACTCGATACTACTTGCAAAGGAG
>CAURMS010000115.1:0-4859 GCA_963526085.1 uncultured Campylobacter sp.
GCGTCAAGGTTCTGCAGATACCATACGTCGATACGGGCAGCGACAGCGAGCCGGTGCAGCTAACGATCACGGGAGATAGCCTGGAAAAGCTGGACGAAATCCTGCCAAAAGCCATCGCCATGGTGCGAGCGATAGAGGGTACGACGGACGTGGGCAGCGATAACGAGGACAAGATAAATGAGCTGCAAATCAGCGTAAATAAAGACAAAGCTAAACGCCTAAACGTCGATCCTAGCGCGGTTGCGCAGGTGATATATGCGTCCTTTGGGCAAAATAGGCTTGGTAGCTTTGATAACGGCGACGCGCAGTACGATATGATACTGAGGTTTGACGACGAGTACCGCAGGGACGCGCAGGCGCTGCAAAAGCTAAAGATCAAAAATGCCCACGGCGAGAGTATAAGCCTGAGCGCGGTGGCGGAGTTTAAGACGAGCAAGACCTTTTCCGTGATAAACCGCTTTAACAAACAGCGTCAGATCAGGATCGTCGCAAATGTAGATAACGTCCCGCTAGGCGCCGTGCAAAAGGGCATCGACGAAAATATCGGTCAAATTTTGCCCGCCGGCTTTGATTACGTGATGACGGGTTTTATCGAGATGATGAACGACACGAATGCGGCCTTTGTATTTACGATCAGCCTTAGCGTCGTGCTAATCTATATGATCCTGGCTGCGCTTTACGAGAGTTTTATTTTGCCGCTCATCATCATGATCTCAATGCCGCTTGCCTTTGGCGGTGTGGCGGTCGGGCTGTATCTTAGCGGCAACTCCTTTAGCTTGTTCGTCATGGTCGGCGCGATCTTGCTTTTTGGTATGGTGGGTAAAAACGCGATTTTAGTCGTGGATTTTGCAAATCGCTACGCAAACGAGGGTACGCCGCTAAACGAAGCCATCGTGCGCGCTGGCGTCAAAAGACTGCGAGCGATACTGATGACTACTTTTGCGATGATATTTGCGATGCTACCGCTTGCTCTTAGCAGGGGCGCTGGATACGAGGGCAACTCTCCTATGGCGATATCGGTGATCTCGGGGCTCATTAGCTCGACGCTGCTAACGCTACTCGTCGTGCCCGCGCTCTTTGGTGCAGTGTATAAGATAGATAAATTTGTGAGTAAAATTTATAAAAGAGAGGAAATCTAGGGCTCAAATTTGAGTTTGCTTTCGGCGAGACTTGTATCAAATTTGCGCTCGGCGGTTGTTTGACCGTTGGGCGCTGATTTTGTTTAAACTAAAAAGCCTATTTTGCTTTGAGACCACATTAAATTGATTTCCGTAATTTAACGTAACAAATTTGCCGTTTTGCATTCGTCTGCCTCTGCTAAACCCTATTTTTAAATATTCAACGCAAAATATAGATTCCTTATTTATTTGATAATGGTTTTAGAAATTATTAATTTTTAAAATGCTAAAATCCGCGCCGATTTAAAGTAAATTTTAAAAGGGCAAATTTTAAACGTGAATATAATTGACAAAAAGACGATGTATAAAATTCATACTTATATTTCACTCATATTTTGCATTCCTTTAGTCGTCGCTTGTTTTACCGGTTCGGTTTTGGTTTATAAAGATGAGATAAATAATTTATTAATGCCTGGCGTCATATATGTCGCAAAAAATAGCGACGAAAATGAGCAAAAAAGTAGATTAAAATTTGACGAGCTAAGGGAAAAAATAGAAAAAGAGTATCCGCATCACGAGATAGTAGGCTGGAATATCGACGTAGATCCGCAAAAAACGGACAAAATTTGGCTACTAGAGCACGGCGCGGGCGAGAAAGAGTGGGCGTGCGTGTATCTGGACGCTTTTAGCGGAGAGATAAAAAGCGACCTCGTGCCGCACGATAGCGGATTTATCGGCGTCATGACCGAGCTTCACGAAAATTTGCTTCTTGAAAAAAGCGGTCAAATTTTGCTTGGGCTAACGGCGATTTTTGCCTTTATCGTTTCGATTAGCGGCTTTATCGTTTACCGAAACTTTTGGGCGAATTTGCTGCGTCTTCGGTTTTCGCGCGTGGCTACTTTTATGAGCGATTCGCACAAATTTATCGGCGTTTTTTCGACGCCCGTTATCTTTGCGGTCGCGCTTAGCGGGGCTTGGTGGGAGCTTAGGTTTATGTTTATGCCGCCCTTTGATAATTCTAAATTCGTAATCGGTCCGCAAATTTACGACAAAAATATCTCTATCGACGCCCTCGTACAAAGAGCGGCCTCGGATATGCCGGGATTTAGGACGCATTACGTTAGCTTTCCGTTTTTTGAGGGCGCAAATATCACGCTTTACGGACAAAAACCACAGCAAAGCTTCCTACATAGCCAGTACTCAAGCACCGTTACTTACGATAAAAATAGCGCAAATTTAATCGATGTAAAAGATATAGAGCTAGCAAGCAAAACGGATAAATTTTTATCGACGTTTAGGCGCGCTCACTACGGCGACTATAACGCCGCGACTAAATTTTTCTGGTTTTTGTGCGGGCTAGCTCCGCTTGCGCTTAGCGTTTCGGGGATTTATTTATGGATAAAAAGATCAAATTTTAAAAGGAGAAAAAGATGAGAAATAAAATTTTGTTTTCGGTTGCGGCTATAAATTTGCTCGCGTCCGTTCAAATTTTAGCCGCCCAAAACGGCGAGAACGTAGCAGGCAAAGAGACGCTTGATGCCGTGGAGGTAACTAGCGAACAAAGGCGCGACGACGTCAAATACAACGCAAAAGAGCTGGTAAAAAGCACCACGAGGCTAGACCTCACCTCGCGCCAGACGCCTCAGTCGCTAACCGTCATCACCGAGGCTAGGCTAAAGGATCAAAATATCAACGACTATCAGGTGCTTTTGCGAAATATCCCGGGCGTCACGCTTAGCAAGTGGGATGAGCGCGTATATCCTACGGCTAGAGGCTTTAAGATAGATTATTATTTGCTTGATTCGATGCCAAGTTTCGGCGGATTTAGCCTGGGCGCAAACGATATGAGCATGTTGCCGTATGAGCGCGTCGAGGTCGTAAAGGGCGCAAACGGCCTACTAGCGGGTGCAGGCAATCCAGCGGCTAGCTTAGATTTCATCCGAAAAAGAGCAAATTCAAAAGAATTGACGGGAAATTTCAAACTAAGTGCGGGCTCTTACGATAGATACGGCGTATCGGGCGACGTGCAGACTCCCGTAACTGCCGATGGCAACGTGCGAGCTAGAGCGTCGTTTATGCACGAGAAGTCTCGCTCGTATATGGACTACTATAACCGTAAAAACACCGCTATCTACGGCGTTGTTGATGCAGATATCATGGATAGCTCGTGGCTAAGCCTAGGCGCTTTTTATCAGGAGCTAAAGCGCCATGGCATACGCTGGGGAGGAATGCCTGCGTTTTACAAGAACGACGTTAGGCGCGAGTTTAGTAAAAATGAAATTTTCTCGCAGCCTTGGACTAGATGGGATATCAAGACTTTTGACGTTTATGCCGATTTTAGGCACTATTTTGAAAACGAAGCCAGCCTAAATCTCTCCTACTCCTTCCGCCGCGCAAATACGGATACTAATTTGCTCTACTACGGCGGCAAGGTAAATTTAGACGGTACGGGCGATGTTAGCGGACTTAGCGTCTATGCAAACAAACGCGAGGAAAATATCCACAACGTAGACGCCTACGTAAATTTACCCTACGAGGCGTTTAGCTTGCCTTACGAGGCGGTTTTCGGCGCGATGTACAACAACTATAAAAAAAGCTCTGACAACGTCAGTAGCTACTGGAATAGCCGCACGACTCCGGCAGGCCTAGCCTATGCGGCGCGCACTAGGATAGATTTTAACAACCTGCACCTAGACGATCCAAATCTACCTTACGCCGATCAAAACAACGCCGATAAAACGGTACAAAAGGCCATATATTTGGCTAATAAATTCTCAATCACGGACGAGCTTAAGTTTTTGCTAGGAGCTAGGATGAGCTACTATAAGTACCGCATCGCTGGCGGCAACGGCAACAGAAACTTTACGCAAGAAATCACGCCGTATCTAGGCATCACGTACGATATCGGCGAAAATCACACTCTTTATGCTAGCTACACGAGTATCTTTAAACCTCAAACCGTAAAGGATATAAACGGCAAATACTTAGATCCAATCCAAGGCAAAGACTATGAGATGGGCATAAAGGGCGATTATTTTGACGGAGCGCTTTCGGCTTCTTTTGGCGTATTTAAGGTCGTGCAAGATAAGCTAGGCGCAAAAACCGGACAAAAGATCCCAGGCACCACGACTGACGCGTACGAAGCTAAAAAAGGCGTAACGAGCAAGGGCTTTGAGGTAGACGTAAACGGCGAGATAAATCAAAATTTAAGCCTAGGTCTTGGGCTTACTCACTTTAACGCCAAGGACGCAGACGGTAAGAAATTTGACACCGAAAGCTCGCGCACTACGGCAAATCTATTTGCCAAATACTCTATAGCGGACTTTAGAGCGGGTGCGGGAGTGCAGTATAAAAGTAAAATTTACGTCGGTAGCGGCGCAAATGAAATCACGCAAAAGGCCTACACGCTGGCAAATTTGATGTTTGGTTACAAGATAAGTAAAAACTTTGACATCCAGCTAAATATCGACAACGTATTTAACAAAAAATACTTCGAGGGCATCGGAAACAACAAGATGGTCTACGGCGACCCAAGAACGTTTAATCTGGGCTTTACGTATAATTTCTAAGGCGTTTTGGCACGCCTTGCTGCTTGGGTTGCGCCCGTAGTAATCCAAGCTATAAATTCGGCGTTTTTTGTCGGCATTAAATTTGTAAATTTATGAACTACGATAGGCGCCGAATTTAGATATAAAACTAAGTGTAAATTTGTCTTAATATGCTAGAAATGCTCTTTTAATG